>DONZ01000108.1 GCA_003512875.1 Desulfovibrio sp.
ACGCCCTAGCCTTTTCAATATCCCCGCCGTTTTCCTGCAAAGCTTTATGATATGCCCCTATCCAAGCGGAACAGGAAACCATCATGTCCGTTGCGGTTACCATGCTGAACGCAAAACGCTGGATATCGCTCCAATAAAAATCATATTTTTTCCCGAAAACTTCAGCGCTTATGGTCGGCGCATTGGTAGGGTTATACTTCGCAAGGTTCTGCGCAATATCCTGATTTATATTCTTCGGTCTGTCAGCCATAAGGGGGCTTATTGCCTGTATTTCACGGTACGCTTCCCGCCCGTTTTTCAGCATATGGAGCATGCCCTTTGTCGTATTCACCAAGCCTATCTCATGCACAACAGGGGCAAAACCCGTGAAGCTCATGACAGCCGTCTTGATATTGTAGCCAAGGGCGTAAACCGTTCCGAGTTCCCTTGCTTTCTCAAAAATATTTTCATATTCGGTCAGCCGTTCTTTCTGCGGTTTCGCAATATTGGCAAGCCAAGCCTCAAGCCCGTTGTAAATATCCACGCCGAACTTATCCTTATACATGCCCTCAAAATCTTTGTTTCTGATAATCTTGCTCATTTCATGCACAGGCTTTGCAAAACTGATATACTGCACTGTATCTTGAACATGCCGCCCGATAACGTCAAAGCTCAAAAGAACGGGTATTTTTACGCCGCTTTTCCTGTCTTTGGTGAAACCGTCAGCCGCTTTTGCAATATTTACGGAAAAACTGTTTTCCTGCATTTTTTCAAATTCAAGACGCTTTGTCGTGTCAATATCGGCAAGCCTGCTGTCAAAAACCAAAGGAAAGTACCCGCCGCGCATAACGCCGTACTTTGTCTGCAGCTGATTTGCCTCAACCTTTTTCAAAGGAATACCGTTTATCTCTTTGTAAACCGCATTCATTGACGGATACAGCATATTGACGGTGTCCCAAATATCCTGCACCATGTTCCAGTCTTCCGCCGTCATTCTCGCGGTGATGATGTCCAAATGTTCCCTCGTCCAGCCGTAACCGTCCATAAGCTTTTTCATGTTGTCGGCGTTTCCCATATTCAGGGCGACCATGATCATTTTTTCATAATTCCAGTTGTTATGCGTCCCCCAATGCCGCTGTACTTCTCTTGACATGGGAATATCAAGCGTCCATGCTTCCTTTCGCTGCGCTTTTGTCCGTTTCTTTATCGGAGCCAAAGCCTCGTCCAGTTTATGCTTGATTTCCCTGTTCAGCTTATAGGAAACATCCTGCGCGTCATACAAAGGTTTCAAAAAGGTTTGATAAAAAATTCCGTCGACCTGGTCACTCCCTTTCCTATACCCGTCAAGCGCAAAAAACGTATACGTGTAGTTCGTTATGTCCGATGCAAGCTTGCGAAGCTTGGCAAGTGCCCCGTTTTTTACTTTATTGTTCTTTTCCCAGTCGGTAATGCCCCTCTTCGATTGCAGGCTTTCCGCTGTGCTTTCCAAACTCTTGACAAGCCCCTCAAGGTTTTGCTTTTTCCCTGCTATTTCAACCTGTTTCAAATCCTTGCCGTTGTGTTCAAGAACCTTGAAAACCTGCATAAGCTCGCCAAATTCCTCGACACTCAAAGACTTGTAATTTATCTTTTCATCAACAGGGCTTGCCAATATCCATTCCGGAAAAACACTTGCGTCAATATCTTTCTTTTCAACAAATTGTCCAATCGGTTCAAGGTTCGCCCTGTCTCTCGGAGCAAGGGATTTGCCCGTAAAGCCGAACTTCTCCGCCAAATATTTTATTTGTTCGCTGTATTCAAAATCAATATTTGCAGGCTTTGTTTTGGCTGCACGCTTCACATAGCGCACGCCCTTATTGCGCATTTCCTTTGCCTTGTATTTTTCCCGAACAACGGCAAGAGCTACTCGTTTCTTCTCAATAAAAGCCAAACGCTCGCGTATGACCTTTTCTTCAAGTTTCGCTATTTTTCTTGCCTGCGCCTTTTCCAATAATGAATTTTCCCTTGCGGCGGTTTCGTATTTATCGATAAGCGCTTCAACGTCGCCGATTTTGCCTTTCTTTATGCTGTCACGAACAGCCTTATGCAGCTGCTTTCGGCTCAAGCTGACAGTTCCGACTTTTTCGGCAAGCCCGTCCGCCAAAATATCCAGCGCTTCCTCGGCTTTGTCATTCAAAACCATTTCTTCGGCTTTCCAACCGCTGCGCCATAAAATTTCCTGCTCCGCAACGTATTCGGCAATAAAACGCTCCTTATTGGGCAAAGAGGCAATATGCCCCATAAAACTGTCAACGGCTCCGGGTCCCTCAAAGCCGAAACGCTCTGCGGCAAGCTCAATGTCAACGGACTTGTTTTTGTCGGAAGTAAAAATTGTATTGTACTGGGCTGGTCTTTGCCTGTGTGTTTCAACAAGGCTTTCCCTGTACTGCTCCCGCAAATCCTCGTCTATGTATATGCCGCCCTCGTCCATAATCTGCTCAAGAAGCACGGTGTCTTTATCAAGCTGATAGGCAAGTTCCGCGTTGCTGTTCCATATTTTCTTATGCTCTTCAAGCTCCCTGCCTTTCTTCTCCGTCATGGCGCTGTATGCGTCAATATCGGAATCCTGCGCAAGCGCATTGAACTGTTCTCTTTTTTCCGGGGACAGAAACGCCAAGTCCCGCTCCTGTACGGAACTCAAAATCGGGTTCGTTTCCGCAATGCCAAGCTTCTGCCGTGCCGCAAGTATTTCTTTTTCCGTTGCAAGCTGTCTGTCAAAAACTTCTTTCAATTGCGGGTTGATTTCAACGCCTGAATGTGAAATCTTTTCATATAATTTTGTCAGCCAGCGGGCTATGTTGGCAAATACCCGTTTCAGGTTCTTGCTTGGTGCTTCGCCCCTGTGCAGATATTCAAGAACAGCGTCGGCGAATTTTTCATGCTGCTCCCGTGTCCATGCTTCACCCTCTTTTGCGCCCACAAAGTCACAGGCCGTTTTCCAGTCCTGAATATCCTGCTCCCTTGCGTTTTCAAGCCGTGCTTTCTGTTCCATGGCAAACTGCATATAATGCCCGAACTCGTGAAATCCCGTGCTTATATCCGCGGAAGTAAAAAATCTGATAATGGCTTTTGCGCCCTCCACTTGTTGAATAGAGCCGCGGATATTGGCGTCTTGGTCTTGGTAAAAACCGGGAGTGTCATTTTTTAACTTGACTAAATCCGCTTTTGATTTTAATATTTTTTTATAAATTCCGCTATTGGCAAGACCTTTGGGCAATTGGAGCCCTTTAGAGTGTAACCAATTACGGAATTTTTTTTCATCCCAATACCGTAGTTGTCCATCCAAAACTTGTTTATTAAACCAATAATCATTTGGTATTTTTGTTTTTTCATTTACTTTACTATATGCACTTGTAACAATATTCGCTTCGTAAATTTTTTCAGTACCTGCTTTTTGGTTTAAAGCAATTGGAACAACAACAGTAGCATTATCGCTATCTTGCAATTCAAGCATGATAACATAATCACCCTTTATTGTAGCAGACTCAAAAACTGCAATGGGGTCAGTCAATTTTTGAGGAATCTGTTTTACTACTTCAGAAGAAAGATTATGCTTATTAGCAATCTTTTTTATCACATTAAAACTTATTTCAACAGGTAAATCCTTTTTTCCGCCTACAAATTCAAGTACAAGCGGAGTATTTGAAAGCATAGTGAATGGCTTTGTTTTCTTTACATCTTCACCATTAAAAACTTTATCAACAGTCCTTTCCCAAGCCTGCAAATCCGCCTGCAGTTTCGCTTCTGCGTCCTGTGCGGATTGGTAAAATCTGTTCCCCTCGCTGTCCTTGACATCTTCAAGCAATGTGCGTAGAGTATATGTATTAGGGCTATTTCCGAATGGGGACTGGTCACTTACTTGTAAGTCAGCAGTCCCGGTAGAAGGAAATAGCTCTTTTTCTATTCTATGATGATAGAGTTTTATTGGGTTTTCTGTATCTATTTCCAACATTCCATTATGATATTCTTTAACAGTCAGCTTTACGGAATAATCCTTGTTCCCGATACGCAATGCACCTTGAAAACGGTGCATTTTTTTTATTTGTCGTACATTCTTTTTATCATCATAACTTTCAACAAGTTTCGCTGTCCTTGCCAATTCAGGCAAAGCCGCTATCGCTTCAAGCTGCAATACCCCGTCAATAGTGTCCGTTTCTTCAAATTTTAAGTGTTCATGAAAATCTTTATTAGACATCAAAATTCTTTTTCCCGAATCTTCATTGACAATCCCATTCTCAAAAGATTTTACAACTTCATTCTGCAAGTCTTTAGGAAAACGCTTACGCAAAACTTTAGGATTTTGCCCCGCAAATCTCAGCTCAATGCTGACAATCTGCACAGGTGCGTCAGGGTCTATTCCCTCGTTTATGGGCTGTCCGTAAATGTTTCTTTTGCCGACTTCGTAATTTATAATTGGCTTGCCGTCAGAACTCAGTTCCGAACGGATACCAAACCTGCTCATAAAATCCTCGGGCTTTTCCCCGATATGCGGAGCTATTGTCTGCCCGAAAGCCCCCCAAATGCGAGCGTACTGCCTTGCTTGGTTTTCCGTAAAGCCTGCGTCCATAAGCTCTTCAATTTTGCTGTCCGCCAAAAGTTCAAGTTCGCTTTTATCCATATCTTGCGAAAGAAGATCAGCGGTTTCGTCCGCAAACCGTTCCGCCTGCTCCGCCCTTTGAAGATACTCTCCCCCTTGGCTTTCATATTCCTGCATTTTATTATTTGTCATATTATTAGGGTCGAAGCTGGCAGTATCCGCAAGCTGTTTGTATTTGTCATTTGAAAACAGCAGCGTGCTTGCTTTCTCTGTTTCAATGCTTAGGGGCATATCCAAATTCATGGCTTCCTGCACAGTTTCCAAGCTTATTCCAAGCTCTTTCGCAAGCCGTATCCCCTCATCATTTTGAAAAAGCGTATTTGCAATATCTTCCGCCTGAAAATACGTGTATCTCTTGTCTGCGTTGTTTCCTTCTGCAAAAGCTTGTTTCATCTTGTCTTGGGCGAGATACGGATATTTTTTCACTGCTTCGCTTTGGCTGAGTTTTGATACCGTATCCAAATCCTGTTTTTCTTTTTTGCTCTTTCTGTATTGCCGCACGCCCTTTATCCCGGAGCCGACGCCGTAAACTCCGCCGACTGTGACAAACGTTTCATACACGGTATCTTTTATCCGTTCATACAGTTCTTCCCAATCATGCGCATCGACATACACGCCGCCTTGTATCGCCCTGCCCAATTCCTCAGTCCCAAAAGCGATAACTTCTTGTGCGGCTTCTGTTGAAATTTCTGCACCGGCCGCAAGAGAAAAATCTCTTGCCATTGCAAGACCGAGATTTTTTTGTACGGCTTTCACCCCTTCTTTGCCCAAAATATTTTGCACGGCCTTATTCTGCAATGCCCCCGCAACATTACCGACAAGGTATTTGTTGAAAGCAGGCGATAAAACCTTTCCCGCCCCCTCAACTCCAAAAAATTCCAGCAAAGCGGAAACTCCTCCCGCTCCTGCGGCTAAATATCTTGCAGTATCTTCGTCAATGCTGTTTCCGTTTATGTCTTTTTGCTCCAGCAATGCAGTATAAACTTCCCCGGCATTCCGTAAATAACTGTCTTCAACAATGCCGGCGGCAAAACCCACACCTGCGGAGCTTGCAACAGTTCCGGCGCCCAAAGGAGCACCCACTCCGCTTGCGGACATCGCAAGCCCCCGCGC
>DONZ01000083.1 GCA_003512875.1 Desulfovibrio sp.
ATTCTGCCTAATTCGTCCATGTCTTCGGCATGGCTGATACCAAGTTCAAAAACCCAGTATTTTTCTTTGCCGCTTGCGTTTAAAATGGAAACCGGCATACCGATTTGGGTATTGTAATTGAGCGGATTTTTGGCAACATTCTTTTCATTGAAGCTTAAATCTTTTTCCATGCTCAAAATATGGGCGATGAGTTCCTTGACAGACGTTTTTCCGGCTGTGCCCGTGATGCCGATAACTTTTTTCGTTTTATCCTCCCCGAAACGAAGCCTTGCCTTGCAGGCGAGCAAACCTAATGCTTTCACGCTGTTTTCAACCAAAAGCACCGGCACGGGCGGATTTTCGCCAAAGGGATTTTTTTCCGCCAAAACGGCGCTCGCACCGCGGGCGACAGCGTCTTTGGCAAAATTATGACCGTCGTTATTTTCACCTTTTATGCAAACGAAAAGATTGTTTTTTTGCACAAGTCTATTGTCGTAGGCGGCGCCGTCAAACGAAAGGTTTTCATATTCTTTGTCATAAAGAAGAACGGCATCGCAGTCCTGCAGCGCTTGAGAAACGGTTATTTGCATATTTCTTCCCTTATAATTTCCTGGTCGCTGAAATGGTATTTTGTCTTGCCTATGATTTGGTAAGTTTCATGTCCTTTTCCCGCAATAAGCACGGCGTCGCCGTTTCGGGAAATCTTTGCCGCACACTGCAGGGCTTCTTTTCTGTTCGCAATGCGGCGGACTTCTTTTGCCGCGGCAAGTCCCGGCATAATATCGTCGAGGATTTGTTCGGGGTCTTCCGTTCTGGGGTTGTCGGAAGTCAGAATGACGATGTCGCTCGCTTCCGCGACGGCTTTGCCCATGAGCGGGCGTTTTGTCTTGTCCCTGTCGCCGCCGCAGCCAAAAACGGTGATGATGCGTTTAAAGCCCGCCTTGCGCAAAGCGTCTTGGGCATGGATGAGCGCGTCGGGAGTGTGGGCGTAATCCACAAAATAGCTGACATCTTTTTTGCTGTCGTAAATACGTTCAAGGCGTCCCGGAACCCCTTCGAAACCGGAAAGCTTTTGCAGATCGTCAACAGAAAAGCCAAGCTGCAGGGCTAAACATTCAACGCCTAAAATGTTGCAGGCGTTATGTTCGCCGACAAGCGGCGTTTTCAGTTCCCATTTCATGCCGTTGTAGCAATGCTCGATAATGAGTCCTGCCGGGGAGTTGGCTTTCAGCTGTCCGTGCATGATGGGACTGTCTGTGCAAACACAGGAACAATCGGCACGACCTTTTTGGTGCAAATAAAAAGGTTGCGCGGCAGGGCATGAAGCGATAAGGCGTTTGCCGTATTCATCATTGCCGAAAACGCTCATCGCTTTGTTTTTCTTTGGCATGTCTTGGAAAAGTCTTGCTTTCGCCTGGAAATAATTTTCCATTGTTTCATGGTAATCCAAATGGTCCTGAGTGAGGTTCGTAAAAATAGCTCCGGAAAATTCAATACCCGCGACACGGTTTTGGTCGATGGCATGGGAAGAAACTTCCATGATGACGACATCGCAGCCGGCTTTTTTTATTTCCGCCAATGCGCTGTGCAGGGTAAGGCAGTCGGGGGTCGTGAGAGGCGCGTCTTCGAAATGCCCTTGCCAGTGATAGCTGACAGTGCCGAGAACGGCAGGTTTTTTCCCGCATTTTTCATATAAATGTTCCAAGAGGTAGCTTGATGTCGTTTTGCCGTTTGTTCCGATAATGGCGATAACGGGAATAGGATAGTCTTTTGTTTTGAATGAAATTTGCGCAAGTTCGCCAAGAGATTGCCTTACATTTTCCACCAAGGTGAAAGCTGTGCCGGGATTTGCCGTAAATTCTTTTTCATACGCGGCATAGCAGTCTTGGGTCAGAACAATATGGTCCGCGCCGTTTTTTATTGCGTTGTCGATATACTTAATTGCGGGAAATTGCGTGCCTTTGTGTGAAGAAAGCGCAAGAGGCATGAAGATGAAAACGTCATTTTTCTGTACCTTTCTGGAATCTGTGGCGAGCGTTAAAGAATTTTCCCGTATGGTGCCGCAAAGTTCTGAAAATGTTTTTATCATTTTTCCGTTCCTTTATTGCTTTGGATTTGTCTGTCATTTTCCGGTTCCTTAGGCAGGGACAAATAGAGTTTATACGTATGGCTGATTATTTTTTCCTTATTGTTTTCATCACGGACGATGACTTTTGTGCCGGCGGGCGGTTCTTGTTTCACCACATACATACCGTTGCCGATAATTTCCGGTAATTGTCCAAATTCATTGAATATTTCCAAAGCTTTCTTGAGAGTCTGCCGGGTTACGTCAGGAACGATGCCGTTTTTTATCGTTTGGCGTTTTTGAGGTTTGAGCGAGAGGGTTTCACCGGTAAATTTATTGGATTCGCTTGCAAAAATGACATCGGGCAAATCGCCGCTGTATGCCATGCTTCTCTGGGCTATTTCCTGGAATACCGGAGCCGCCAGACGTCCGCCGTAGGAGTTTTTATCCAAATCATCAAGGAGAACATAAATAATATACTTGGGATTGTCCGCAGGCACTATGCCGATGAAAGAAGCCATGCGCATATCCCCGTAACCCGACGTGTCAGCGGAGCCCGCTTTTTGGGCCGTGCCTGTTTTTCCCGCGACGCGCACCCCGGCTATACGGGCGTTTTTGCCGGTACCGTTGCCGTCTACGACCGTTTCCATCATCTTAAGCACTTCGCGTGCGACTTTTCTGCTGAAAACCCGCTGCTCCGCGACATTTTCACTGCTTTCATCCTTTATGATATGCAGGTGGACCCGTTCGCCGTCGTTTGCCAAGATATTGAAGGCTTGTACCATTTGCAGGGCTGTTGCGGAAATACTTTGCCCGAACCCGGTGGAAAGGAGGTCCGCCTCGCTCCAATCGCGTAAAGGACGGATAATGCCTTTGCTTTCCGCCAATCCGATGTCTGTGGAATTGCCGAATCCCATATCGAGCAAAAACTGGCGGGTGATTTTCGCACCCATTGTTTGGGTGATTTTAGCCATGCCGATATTGCTCGAATAGGCGAGAATCTCTTCCGTCGTGAGCTCTTTGTAAGCTCTGCCGTCATCGCCGATGGTGAACGGTTTCTTATCTTTTCCGATTTTTATGTGTTCAAGGGTCCAAACGCCGTTTTCCGTGTCGAATTTCGTATCAAGGTCTATGATTTTGTTTTCCAATGCGCCCGCGACAATAAGGGGTTTGAACGTCGACCCAGGTTCAAGGGCGTCTGCCGCAAGCCTGTTCCTGTATATTTCCGCCGAATAGTTTCTGAAATTATTAGGATTGAAAAAAGGATATTGCGCCCATGCCAAGATGTTGCTTGTTTTCGCATCGGCAATAAGCACGCCTCCCCATTTCGCATTATTTGTTTCCACAGCTTTTGAAATCACTTCTTCGGCGATGAACTGCAGCTGCACATCGATAGTCAAGTGCAGGTCTTCGCCGCGGCTTTCCTTGTCGTTGATGTCGTATAAAGCCCGTCCTGCGATGTCGCGGGGGACGACTTGCTTTTGTGAATTGCCGACCAAAACGTCATTGAACGCCCGTTCGACCCCTTCAAGCCCTTTATTGTCAACACCGACAAAGCCAAGCAGTTGTCCCGCCAAATGCTTGTAGGGGTAAACCCGTTCGTATTCGGTGCTGAGCCCTATGCCCGGAAGATTGGTTTGC
>DONZ01000145.1 GCA_003512875.1 Desulfovibrio sp.
ACGGTTCCGAAAAACGCACTGAAACGGGGTTTTACGACAACCGCGTCCTCCGCATGGGGAGCCAGTTCCTGCACGATTTTCGCACCGTCCGTTCCTGCGATACAAAAACCTTGCCCTTTTTGAAAAAGGCTTTTGCGAAAAATTTCCGCATTATCCCCATTGGTATCATAAGCGCGGATAACATGGAAAACGGGAATATGTTTTTCATGACAAATCCGCATGGCGTTTTTTATGGCGGGAACTGTGGCTTTTGCTCCTTTCACCGCTGTTTTTTCCGTCAAAACAAAATCATTTTGCATATCAACGATAATAAGCGCATATTTTTTCATAAACGTATCTCCAACAAAAAAACATAAAAAAACGATACAAAAAAAAGCCCTGCGAAGGGCTTTTCGTTATTTCAGCTGCGCAAGCAGAGTATCTTTTATGCTGTCAATGGAACCGCTGCCTTCAAGGGCGATATACACGGTCTTGCCCGCGCTTTTTTCCGCGACATCCTTAAAATAATACGCGGCCGCCAAGGTGCCGTTTTCCGTATTATAATAAATATCATGGCGTTTATTGATCGCGTCTTCATTTTGGTCGTCAGCCCGTGCGGAAAGTTCTCCGCCGCAAACACGGCAAACATCGCCGTTCGGCTTGATCGCGTCAATAAAGATATTGTTAGGGTGGTTATTGTTGTTTTTGCAAAGCCTGCGTCCCATAATGCGGTTACGGGCAATTTCACGGGCAAGCACGATTTCGACCACATAATCCAAATGCATGCCGGCTTTATCAAGCGCTTCTTTCAATTTGCGGGCTTGCTCCATATTGCGGGGAAAACCGTCCAAGAGCCAGCCTTTATTGCCTTTTTCTTTCAAAATTTCCAAAATCATAGGAATAGTGATTTCATCGGGAACAAGCTCACCTCTATCCATATATTCCTTGGCTTTTTTGCCCAATTCGGTGCCCTGTCCGACATGCTGACGGAAAACCGCGCCGGATTCGATATGGGCGACACCGTATTTTTCCATAATAAGGGCACCTTGCGTGCCTTTGCCACTGCCATTCGGTCCAAAAATAAGAATATTCATACGCTTCCCTACTTTGATTGAAGTTTCAAATATAAATCACCCTGCCATTTTCCGATCTTTTTCCCTAAGCCGCGCAAACGCATGGGCTTTCCGGGAACGAAATCTTTTGGCAGAGTCAATTCTACGGTTTGCAATTCATTTGTCAGTCCAACCCGGAACTGTAAACGCATTTTCACTCCGGGCTGCAATTTGGCTGCCGGAAAAAATAATTCCAGCTCCTCATCAATCTGATTTTTAAACCAGGAAGAAATACCTTTTTTTATTCCTTCCAAAGGTTCGGCACCCGCCTTGATGATGGCTTGGGGAATACTGTTTTCCTTATTAGCAGAAATTTCTTGTTCTGTAAAATAATCTTTTTGACTTTTTTCTTCTTTATTCCGACCGCTCTGGCTGTTCTGCCGCGAAGCATTCACATTGGTATAAGCCGTATCCTGCGACGTGCTCGCCTCCGCTTTTTCCTCTTTTAGGCTTTCTTCCGGCTGCTGATGAACTTTCTGTTCAAAATTTCCTGTATATTTATTGTAAATGGGTACGCCGAACGCGTTATACGCATTATTGGGATTTTTATATTGGACCTGTTCCTGATTTTTGTTTTGATTCTGCGCATGAGCTTGGCTTTCACGCTCTTTGCGCACTTCTTCCATTTGTTCAATAATCAGTGTTTTAAATTCCTGGGCTTTTTCTTCCAATTTTTTAATAAGATTTAAACGCTCTTCCTCTTGTTTCGCTTTTATTCTCGCTTCTTCCTTATCTATTTCTTCCTGCAGGCGTTTCCGGCGTATCTCTTCACGCCTTGCCCTTTCACGGGCTTGGCGGCGTTCCATTTCTTTGCGTTCGCGCTCAATGCGTTCTTCACGTTCTTTTTCCTTACGCTTTCTTTCTTCAGCCCTTTTTTGTTCAGCCTGCCTTTTTTCTTCCTCAAATTTTGATTTTCTTGCTTTTTCGGCATTAACAAACTGGGCTTTGGCGGAATTTTTCTTCGCCTGACTGTCCAGATACGTGATGACAGTCACATAGGCTTCATTCACACGCTGAAATTCCATGGCGGCATTTTCATTGTCCGGATGCAAATCAGGATGCAAAGCAAAGGCGCGCTTACGGTATGCCTGCTTCACTTCGTCAATGCCCGCACTCCGCGCAACGTCAAGGAGCGCATACGCTTCCTGCAATGTCAGTGTGTTCTTCGCCATTTTTTCCCTGTTCCGCGCCCCTTACTTCAATTCAGGCAATTCATTTTCATCAACAATCAATGCGCGCCCGTCAACACTCTTATCCTTGCAAAGCAAACCGTTGTTCTTTAAATACGCATAGCCGTCATGGGCGAAAAAAGCATGCGAAACGGTTTTCACAATTCCGGGACAATCCTCTTTCGCCATGGCGAAACTGAATTCATCAATCAAATTTCCGCGAAAATACGGCCAAGCCCTGCAAACATCGGGACGTGCCTCATGAATTGTGCAGCCCCGCCCCTCTTCAAAAAAATAGCAAAAACCGTCTCCACCCGTGATCAGAACAGGCTTGCCGTCAAAAATTTCCGTATACCGCGCCAAAAAATCCGCTTTTTCCATATTAAAATAAACAAGCAAACGCGGCAAATCCCTTTGCCCCACAACAATACCGCCCCGTCCATGGCAACAATGCCCGCAGCGCCGGCAAGAAAAACTTTTTTCCGACATGATCAGTTACCGAAAACCCGCTTATGCTCTGTTTCAATACACGCATCTTCAACCACGACAACCCCTTCTTTCGCCATGAGTTCTCCCGCCTCCTTATTGCCAATACCAAGCTGCATCCAAAAAACTTTCGGACGCCATGGCAAAGCCAAAATTTCTTCAGCATGCTCAAGACAAGCTTCAGACGTTCTGAAAAAACAGACAATATCAGGAACTTTAGGCAAATCCTGCAAAGAAGCATAGGTCGGCAAGTCCCAAACATTTTTCCGCACGGGGTGCACCGGCAAAACTTCATAACCTTGCCCTATCAAATACCGCCCCACATGTTCCACGGGAGAACCTGCCTTATCTTTAGCCCCGACAATGGCGATGACGGAGTTTTCTTTAAACAAGCGTTCCAGCTGCGTATCAAAAAGCATGTTTCCTCCTGCATGGTATCTGCTTTTTATCCATATCCTTTATTAAAAAAAGTTTCAATCTTTAAATTATCCCGAGCTTGATTATTGCAAAAAAACGCTATTTGGCATAATCAAACAAAAAATACCATTCAAAGGCAGCAAACAAAAATGCACGTACCCAAAAACGAACGTATCGCCCGGCTGGAAAACATAAAAACTCGTATCTGCGAAAAACACCCGCAGCTCAGCGGTTTTTTCGTTTTTTCACGGATTAATATCTATTATTTTACAGGAACGCCCGCCAACGGCGTTTTATATGTTCCCATGAACGGCGAACCGCTTTTGTTCGTGCGGAAAGGATTTGAAAAAGCGAAGCAGGAATGCCCTTTTGAACATATTTACCGCTACACGTCTTATGCGGAAATCGAAACCGTTTGTGCGGACTTAGGCTTGGCGCTTTCAAAAAATGCTTTGTACGGAATGGAAACAGCGGGGCTTACCGCCCAGCTTGCAATGCTTTTTTGCAGTAAAATCAAAGCGTTTTCCCAAAATATCCCCGCTACAGTCGACAATGAGATAAAATATGTCAGAAGCATAAAAAGTCCCTATGAATGCGAAAAAATACGCGAAGCCGGCAAAAGGCAGGCTTTAGCCTTGGAAAAAATCCTGCCTTTTTATCTGAACGGCATACTGCACCATACCGTACCCCGTCCGCCTTCCATTCTTGAACAATACGGCAAGGAGCCCGCTTCACGATACGGGCAAGACCCGTTCATTCTGTCAGAAAAAAATATAGCCAAGCACTGCGTACAAATTTACACGGAATTGGAGCATGGCTTTTTATGCCGGATGTCAGCGCACGGCGAAGAAATATTTTACGGACATGTCGCCTGCGGTGATAATTTAATCGCTCCGACCTATTATAACGGCGCAATGGGTTTTCAAGGCCTGCACCCTGCCTTGCCCTGTCTGGGATCGGAAAAGGTTTGGCAAAAGGGCGAGCCGCTTTGCGTTGACATGGTGTTCAATTACGAAGGATACCATACGGACAAAACCCAATGCTATTTCTACGGACGGGAACAGGATTTGCCGGACGAAGCGAAAAAAGCCTACGAATGCTGCTTTGCCGTTCAGGAGCTCGTGCTGCGGCGGCTGACACACGGCGCCGTTCCGGAAGAAATATGGTCCGAAACCTTGAAACTTGTGGAAAAATTTAACTTTACAGAACAATTCATGGGTTATAAACAAAACAGAGTGCC
This sequence comes from Desulfovibrio sp., assembly GCA_003512875.1. Taxonomy (GTDB): domain Bacteria; phylum Desulfobacterota; class Desulfovibrionia; order Desulfovibrionales; family Desulfovibrionaceae; genus Taurinivorans; species Taurinivorans muris. The sequence continues at coordinate 4,404 of DONZ01000145.1, forward strand.
TTTCCTGGGGCACGGCATCGGGCTGTCTGTCGACGAATTTCCGGTCCTTGCCAAAAACTTTAAAGAACCGCTGCAAAATTCCATGATCATCGCCTGCGAACCGAAAATCGCCCTGCCGAACTTCGGCATGGTCGGCATAGAAAACACGTTTGAACTTATTGACAATACGGTAAAAAATATCACATCCGCCCAAGACGGAATTATTTTTATCTCTTAAAAGAGGCTCCTATGAACATTCCTAAAAAACCGGATTATGCGAACCCTTATTTTTGGGTGGAATTTCCTGATGAAGACAATATGCGCAGCCCGAAAACGGAAGCGGATGTTTTTTTCGTACACGGCACGGTTCTGCACAGCAAAACGGAAATATATTACGACACATACGACGAGGAACAACGCAGACTGCCCTTGCGCCCCCGCATGACCCATGCGGGCGTCTATAAAAAAACATGCCGTATTTTTCAGCCCCATTACCGGCAAGTCAGTATGGAGGCGCATTTAAACGACTTGGCGACCATCAGAAAATATTATGAAATTCCTTTTGAAGATGTTCTGCAAGCCTATTCCTTTTTTAAAGAAAACTGGAACAAAGACAGACCGCTTATCTTGGCAGGAAACAGCCAAGGCTCTTTTGTGCTTTTGGAACTGCTTAAATATTTGGCGCATACCAAGCAATTACCCGAAAACATGGTGGCGGCATATCTCATCGGGGCAAGCGTGGTTCCCAGCGACCTTGAAAAAATCGGACTGCCCCTTTGCCAGAGCCCGACAGATTTGAATTGCATCATCGCTTACAATGTCTTGGCAAAAGGCGCCGTCAAAGGCTTTACCGTTTTTCCTGACGCCCTTTGCGTCAATCCGCTTTCCTGGAAAAACACCGAAGAAATTGCCGACAAATCCTTACACTTGGGCTTTGTCGAAACAAAGGAAGACGGAACGCAGCTTATCCGTAAAAACGCCACAAACGCTTGGATAGACAAAAAAATCGGAGCCGTTATCGTGGATATTTACGATATTGAAACAGCTCCGCCGCGGGAATATTTTCCGAAAGGAGATTTGCACAGCTACAATTATCCGCTCTTTTTCAAAAATATCGAGGCAAACGTCGAAGAGCGGATTGCAGCATACCTGAAAAACAGAAAAAATTAAAATAAAAATTTTTCACTTGCCAAAACAAAAAAAATAACCTAGATAAATTCAGTTATTCACCAAACACATTTTCACAGCTGCTTGGGGTCCCGAACAACCGAAAGCCACACAAAAGAATAACTGTGTCATTTCAAGAAGATAGCAATATCAGGGTGCAAAGCATTGGGTGAAAATGGAAGAAAAAAACCCTTGGAGGAATTATCATGGCTTATGTAAGCATGAAACAAATGCTCGAAACCGGCGTGCATTTCGGTCACCAAACCCGCCGTTGGAATCCAAAAATGCGTCCTTACATCTTCGGCGCCCGTAACGGTGTGCATATCATCGATTTGCAGCAAACAGTAAAACTTTTCCGCACAGCCCACGACAAAATCGTTGAAACCGTGGCGAACGGCGGCAAAGTTCTTTTCATCGGCACAAAACGCCAAGCACAGGAAGCCGTTGCGCAGGAAGCCGAAAGAGCTGGCCAGCCATACGTAACCAACCGCTGGATGGGCGGCACCCTTACCAACTTCGTCACCATTCAAAAAAGCGTTGACCGTCTTAAGAAATTGGAACAAATGTTCGCCGACGGCACAATCAACCGCTATTCAAAAAAAGAAATCCTCACTTTCCAACGTGAACTTGACAAACTCAACCTCACCTTGGGCGGTATTAAAAATATGCAGGGCATTCCGCAGCTTGCTTTTGTTATCGACCCTCACCGCGAAGACATCGCCATCAAAGAATGCCGCAAGCTTGGCATTCCCGTTGTCGCCATTACCGATACCAACTGCGACCCTGATGTCATCGACTACATTATCCCCGGAAACGATGACGCAATCCGCGCAATCAAACTTTTTGTAGGCGCAATGGCGGACGCTTGTCTTGAAGGCGCCGCAATGGGCAAAGACGGCGAAGTCGTCGACTTGGAAACCATTGCCGCTAAAAACGAAGCTGAAGCAGAACAAGCTGAAAAAGCCGAACAAGAAACCGCTGAATAGTTCTTGTCCTGACAAATTTACAGTGCCGTAATCTTTTTTACGGCACTCTTTTCAACGTATAGCAATAATTGGAGATATACAATGAGCCAAATTACCGCTTCCATGGTGAAAGACCTTCGCGAAAAAACCGGCGCAGGCATGATGGACTGCAAAAAAGCGCTCCAAGAAAGTGGTGCCGATATTGAAAAAGCTGTTGACTGGCTTCGTCAAAAAGGTCTTGCAAAAGCTGCAAAACGTGCAGACCGCGCCGCCGAAGAAGGCATCATCATCCTCAAAACCTCCGGTGACAACAAAAAAGCCGTTGCCGTTGAAGTGAAGTGCGAAACCGACTTTGTCGCCCGCGGCGATAAATTTATTGAATTTGCCAAAGATGTTGTCGAACACGCTTTCGACAATTTCACAAACGATGTTGAAGAAATGCTCAGCCATAGTTTCAGAGGCACGACCATGAAAGAAGCTATCGGTGAAGCCGTTGCCGCTATCGGTGAAAACATTCTTCTCGGCAAAGCCCACAAAGCGGAATGCTCCGAAGGCGTTGTCGGCGCTTATGTCCACTCAAACGGCAAACTTGCCGCCTTGGTCGAAGTCCGCACCACCGGCAACGAAGCAGCCGCTCTTGAATTTGCCAAAAACGTGGCAATGCAAGTTGTTGCAACAAGCCCTATCGCTCTTAGCGCCGAAAGCGTCGACCCGGCTCTTTTGGAAAGAGAACGCGAAGTTTACCGCAACAAAGCAAAAGAGGAAGGCAAACCCGACAATATTATTGACAAAATCGCAGACGGTGCTGTGAAAAAATACTGCAAAGAAATTTGCCTCATGGAACAAGCCTATATCCGTGATGACAAAATGAGCATCGCCGATTACCAAAAACAAGCTTCCAAAGAAGCCGGTGCCGAATTTACCATTATCGGTTTCCAACGCATTGTTCTTGGTGAATAATTCAAGTTTTTGCTTGAAATTTTATAAAAAATAAGGCAGGATTAACCTGTCTTATTTTTTATGTGAAATAAATAAAAAAGATTTATGGTAGAAAAAAAAGCCAAACTGACTGCCCTGATTATTGTTTTAAATGGAGAAAGGACTATTGGTTCTTGTCTTCAATCTTTGGCTTTTTGTGACAACATTGTTGTTATTGATTCTTTCAGCATGGATAAAACAAAAGAAATCTGTCAGGAACACAAAGCGTTTTTTGTTGAAAACCCGTTCAAAGGCTATATGGAGCAAATCCGGTTCGGTATTGACTGGATACAAAAAAACGCCCCTTCCGAATGGATTTTTTTCTTGGACTGCGACGAAATCTGCTCTTTGGAACTCAAAGAAAAAATCCAAAAAGCCCTTGCCCACAATTCGCCCGTTTCCGCCTATCAAGTTTCCCGCCTCACATGGTACTATGACAGGTTTCTCCGCCACGGGGGCATGTATCCCGACCGGCTGTTCCGTCTTTTCAAACCGGAAGCTATCGAAATATCCCAAAAAAACGGGCACCCTGTCTATATTCCCACAAAGGAACACGGCATTTTAGACGGCGATTTGCTTCATTATTCTTATGAAAGTTTCACGCACCAAATGCAAAAAATCAACGGATATGCGACACGCGGCGCAAATTCCATGCGGGCGGAAGAAAAAAAAGGAGGGCTTGCAAAAGCGCTTTTCCACTCCTTTTGGCGTTTTTTCGCCATGTACGCTCTCAAAAAAGGCTTTTTAGACGGAAAAGCCGGATTTATCAACGCCTGTCACATCGCTTTTTATACATTTTTAAAATATATCCGCATAGACGAAGGAACATGGGGCAAACCTTTTGTCCAAAGTCTGTCAGAGTTAGCAACCAACAAACAAAAAAAGGAAAAACAATGAGCAAGTTAAAGTATCGCCGTATTATGCTGAAATTGAGCGGTGAATCCTTAGCTGGTGAAAAAGGCTTTGGTATCAATCCCGAAACAGTGACTGCCATTTGCAAAGAAATTGCTGATGTTGCCGATATGGGGCTTGAACTTGTCCTTGTTATCGGCGGCGGAAATATTTTCCGCGGCATTTCCTCTTCTGCCAAAGGAATGGAAAGGGCGACGGCTGATTATATGGGCATGCTCGCCACAATTTTAAATGCCATGGCGGTCCAAGACGCCCTTGAAAAAATGGGAAAACCCACCCGTGTTCTTTCCGCTATTGAAACAACGGAACTTTGCGAACCGTATATCCGCCGCAAAGGACTCAGCCACTTGGAAAAAAGCCGTATCGTCATTTGTGCCGGCGGAACGGGAAACCCCTATTTTACGACTGATACCGCTGCCGCCCTGCGCGCCATGGAACTTCGCTGCGAAGCTATCATCAAAGCCACGCGTGTTGACGGCATTTATGATAAGGACCCTGAAAAACACAGCGACGCCGTACGCTTTAATCGCATCACGTACAAAGAAACCCTCGATAAGGAACTGAAAGTTATGGACGCAACGGCGATAACGCTCGCCCGTGAAAATAAAATGCCTATTATTGTTTGCAATATTTTAGGCGGTAATATAAAAAAAGTTATCTGTGGTGAAAACATAGGAACAATTGTTGAAGGAGAATAATATGGATATGGATAAAGATACACTCATGCTTGACGCAGAAGAACGTATGGAAAAAGCGCTTCTCGCTCTTGATAAGGAATTTGCGAAGCTCCGCACGGGACGCGCCTCCACGTCCTTGGTTGACAATATCAAAGTCGATTATTACGGAACACTTACCCCAGTTCAGCAAATGTCAACAGTATCTTGCCCTGACAGCCGTACTGTGACCATTCAGCCTTGGGATAAGGGGGCAATGGCTCTTATTGAAAAAGCAATCTTAAATTCCGACCTTGGGCTGAACCCGCAAAACGATGGTAAAGTCGTGCGCATTTCCATTCCGCCCCTTACCGAAGACCGCCGCAAGGAGCTGGTGAAAGTCTGCAAAAAATATACTGAAGAATCAAAAGTGGCTATCCGCAATGTTCGCCGCGATGTTAACGACGGCATGAAAAAACTTGAAAAAGATAAGGTGCTCAGCGAGGACGAACTCAAAAAAGCCATGGACGACATTCAAAAAATAACGGATTCCTATGTTGCCAAAGCTGACCAAAAAGCGGCTGCAAAAGAAAAAGAAATTATGGAAATTTAAAAAAGCATGGCTCTTTAGCCATGCTTTTTACAAGGATTTGAGGAAATGACACTACCAAAGCACATAGCTATCATTATGGACGGCAATGGCAGATGGGCGAAACAAAGAGGGCTTTCCCGGAGCGAAGGGCATTTGGCAGGTGCAAATACGGTTGAACTTGTCATAAAAGAATGTTTACGCCATAAAATTCCTCATCTTTCTTTATATAGTTTTTCCACGGAAAACTGGAATAGACCGAAAGAAGAAGTTGATTATCTTTTTAACTTGTTTTGCCAATTCGTTGAAAGCAAACTCCCCCTGATGCTTGAGGAAAACATACGGTTTTCCATGATCGGCGACAAAAGCGAATTGCCGGAAGAAGCGCAAAACGCTTTGGAAAACGCCATTGAAAAAACAAAACATTGCAAAAAACTGGAATTAACGCTTGCCATCAACTATTCCGGAACACAGGAAATCCTCCATGCTGTCCGCCAAAGCGTCGGTGAAATTCTAAACCAAGAACAGCATAAGGAAAAAATTCAAGATCTTATTCAAAAAAATGAGAGTGAAGCCGTTATTTCCTATCTGACTTCGCTTTTTGACAAAAACCATTATACAGAGCAAAATTTACGCAATAACCTCTATTTGCCCTATTTGCCAAATCCTGATTTGATTATCCGCACAAGCGGAGAATTGCGGCTCAGCAATTTTTATCTGCTCCAAGCAGCCTATTCTGAATTTTATTTTACAGAAACGTTTTGGCCTGATTTTTCCGAACAGGATTTTGAAAATGCCCTTATTGCGTATCAAAACAGAAATCGCCGATTCGGAAAAATTGACAAATAAGGATTCATTATGGCTGAATCAAAATTTTCTGCAGTAAAAACACGGATAAGAACAGCTCTTATTTTAGTTTTAATTCTTTCGATTGTCCTATATTTGGGTGAAACAGCAATTTATGCGTTCATTTGCCTTGTTTCTCTGCTTGCCCAATGGGAATTTCTTTCTCTTTTTTATCCCGGAAAAGAAAAACTGCATTTTAAAATTCTTTTTTGCGGGCTTGGAGTTTTCCATTTCCTCCTTTCCTATTTTTTACCTGCCTTACCCCTTGTTTTCAATATCTGCGCCGTCGCCCTCATCAGCGCGTTTACAGCCCTTGCCGGCTTCACCCATGAAAACGCTTGGGACAATATGAAAAAAGCGGGACTCGGCTTTATCTCATTCATCTATCTCCCTGTTGTTTTCAGCTTTATGAGCAAATTTTCCCTTATGCAGCAATTCCTTGTCTTACTCATTCCCATTGCTTCCGATACGTTTGCCTATTTTGTAGGGATAGCCTTCGGCAGACATAAGATTTGGGTTTCCGTCAGCCCCAAAAAAAGCGTTGAAGGCTGTGCCGCAGGTTTGCTCGTTTCCATTTTGATACTGCTCTATTTCGCCTATTGCCAGCATGTTGTCACCGCCCCGTTCCCTCTTTTGCTGCTCTTAGGCATCACGTTAGGCGTATTGGCGCAGCTTGGCGATTTTTTCGAATCCGCCCTCAAAAGAACCGTTGCTATCAAAGACTCCGGAACGCTTCTTGCCGGACACGGCGGAGTATTGGACAGAACGGACAGCCTTCTTTTCACCATTACGGGCTTTGAACTTTTCACACTTCTTTTAAGTGTTTTATAATCATGCAATATATCAGTCCGCTCAATACTGTTCCGACAACTTTTCCCAAAAAAATCGCCCTGATGGGGAGTACCGGAACGATTGGCTCGAACGCTTTGGCGGTTATCCGGGAAAGCAAAGAATTTTTTCAGGTCATTGCCCTTGCGGGCGGAAAAAACGTTAAGAAATTGGCGGAACAAGCCAATGAATTTACGCCTCCGTACCTTGCTTTGCAATTTGAACAAGACATTCCGAAATTGAAGGAATTGCTCAAACCTCGTTACGCTCCCATAATTTTACACGGCAAACAAGGCTATTCACAAATAAGTTCCTTGCAGGAAACCGACATCGTGCTTTCCGCCCAAGTCGGCGCGGCAGGGCTGGCGGCGACGGTTTCCGCCGTCAGCGCGGGCAAACATGTCGCTTTGGCCAATAAGGAATCCCTTGTGCTTGCAGGCGGCTACCTCCGCAAACTCGCCCATGAGAAAAACGCCAACATCATTCCGGTTGATTCGGAACATTACGCCCTTTTTCAATGCTTAGCCCCGCATTTTGCGCAGGCGGACACAGTAAAATCCCTTATTCTTACTGCATCGGGCGGTCCTTTTCACGGCAAATCCAAAGAATTTTTGGAACACGTCACCGTTGAAGACGCCCTCAAACACCCCAACTGGAAAATGGGGGCAAAAATCACAATCGATTCCGCAAGCCTCATGAACAAAGGTTTGGAAGTCATTGAAGCCTGCCATTTATACGGCGTGAATTTGAAGCAGGTGGAAGTAGTCGTCCACCCTCAATCCATCATACACTCTTTGGTTTCCTGGCAAGACGGCTCAATCACAGCCCAGCTGGCGACGCCGGACATGAAATTGCCCATTTGCGCGGCTTTTTCCTATCCCGGCATGCTGACCCAAAAAAATAACAGTGTCGCAAGTCTTGACTTAACGGCGCAAGGACTTAATTTTTATAAACCGAACAAAGAGCTTTTCCCCTGTTTGGATTTGGCATACCAGGCTTTTGTCCAAGAATTGTGCATTGAACTCAATGCCGCCAATGAAATAGCCGTTGAACGCTTTTTGCAAAAAGACATCCAATTTTTGCAAATTCCGCAGCTCATTCATGATATGCTTTGCCATGCCTCAAAATTGCCCAAAATATCATTGTTATCCCATACCATTGAAACGGCATTGAATAGTATTGAAGAACGCGACGCACATATCCGCGAACAAGCCAAAAACTGGCATTAACCTTTAACCCTGTAAAGACCTATGGATTTCATTATTTCAATTTTTTCACATTTAGATTCCGTCATCGCAATCATACTGGTTTTAGGCGGATTGATTTTTATCCATGAACTGGGACATTTTCTTGCTTTTCGCTCTTTAGGCGTCGGCATTGTCACATTTTCCATCGGCATGGGTCCCAAAATTTGGGGCGTCAAAAAAGGCAAAACAACCTATCAAATCGCGGCGTTTCCTTTCGGCGGTTATGTAGCCGCTGTCGGCGAATACAGCAAGGACGTGGAAGAAATAGGCTTTACCCAAGAAGAAGCCGTCAGCAACAGACCTGCATGGCAGCGCATGTATTTCGCCTTTGCCGGACCTTTTGCCAATTTGCTCACGGCTTGGGCGATTTATACGCTCCTTGCCTTCACCAGCGGCATGAACATACTGCTTCCGCAAGTCGGGGCTCTGCTTCCTGATTCCCCTGCCATGTCAGCAGGTTTGCAGGAAAAAGACCTTATCGTCGCCATTGACGGCAAAACCGTTTCCTCCTGGAATGAAGTTCCTGACATTGTCAACAATTCCGGCGGAAAAACCATGAAGTTCACCATTGAAAGAAATAATGAAAATATGGATGTTCTCATTGACCCCCAAAAAATGCCCCGTCTGAATATTTTCGGTGAAGAGGAAATTGCGTGGCTTATCGGCATACAGCCCATGGGAACCGTCCGCACCGAAGAACTCGGTTTTGCAGCCTCCCTCAAACA
>DONZ01000119.1:0-549 GCA_003512875.1 Desulfovibrio sp.
GCCGCATAAAAAGCCTACTTCGCCGGCTCCGAGCTCGTCCAAATCTTTCGCCGTAGGAGAAAACACCCCTAAGCGGATGACTTCATATTCCTTGCCGGTCGCCATAAGGCGGATTTTGTCGCCTTTTTTGATTTTCCCGTCCATAATCCTGAAAAGCACGATGACGCCTTGGTAGGAATCATACCAAGAATCAAAAATGAGGGCTTTCAGAGGAGCGTTCAAATTTCCTTGCGGAGCGGGCAGGTATTCGACTATCGCTTCCAAGACTTTATCGATATTCAATCCGGTTTTTGCGGAAACGGGAACCGCAATGGAACAGTCAAGCCCTATGCTTTCTTCGATTTCCTTTTCAACCCTTTCCACATCGGCGCTTGGCAAATCGATCTTATTGAGCACGGGAATGATTTCGTGGTTATGGTCAAGTGCCAAATAAACATTGGCAAGGGTTTGGGCTTCGACGCCTTGGGTTGCGTCCACGACAAGGAGCGCTCCGTCGCAGGCAGCCAAGGAACGGGAAACTTCGTAATTGAAGTCAACGTGTCCCGGGGT
>DONZ01000119.1:861-7372 GCA_003512875.1 Desulfovibrio sp.
AAGTCAACGTGTCCCGGGGTGTCGATAAGGTTCAAAATATAGCTTTTCCCGTTTTTGTCCGTAAACGGAATACGCACGGTTTGGGCTTTGATTGTGATGCCCCGTTCCCTTTCCAAATCCATATTGTCAAGGTATTGGTCTTTTTTTTCACGGTCGCTGACAAGATTGGTAAATTCCAAAATCCTGTCCGCCAGCGTGGATTTGCCGTGGTCGATGTGCGCAATGATGGAGAAGTTTCTGATATGTTCTAAATTTGAATGTGCCATAAGTCTTACGAATTGGCTTTACCAAAGCCGGGTATGTGGAGCTTGCGCTCCAGTGCGTGAAGAATCCATGTCGCCAAGGTGACTAAAAATAAATAATAGCAGCCTGCCAATAAATAAACTTCAGTGGGGCGGAATGTTCTTGAAACAAGAATTTTCGCTTCACCTGTCAATTCAATGTGCGTAACGATATAGGCAAGTGAACTGTATTTTATAAGGTAAATTATTTCATTGCCGCAGCCCGGAATGGCTTTTCTGAACGCTTGCGGAATGATAATCGACCAAATAATCTGAAATTTCGTCATGCCAAGGGCTTGCCCCGCCTTTATTTGCCCTTGTTTTATGGAGAGAAGCGCTCCGCGTATATATTCCGATTGATATGCGCCTGTGCAGAAAATGAAGCCGATCAGCGCGGCTTGATACGGGGTCAGATAAATTTTTATGAAAGGCAGGTAAGGCAGACCGAAATACAGGATCATGAGCTGAATGGTGAGGGGAACTCCGCGGATGACGGCAACAAAGGTATCCGCTGTTTTCTTTATCCACTTTGTTCCGAAAACACGCAGTACGCCCATAAAAATTCCGAAACTTCCGCCGATGAGGGCTGCGGGGATGATAAGCCACAGGCTTTCCACCAGTCCCTTGTTGAGCTTTGGAATGACCCGTTCCATATAAAATGCCAAATCAAAAAGTTCCATTTTTATTCCTGTTTAGCCGGCATTGCCTGTAAGGGTGGTCAGTTTGGAGCAAAAATCAAGGGTACGGGTTTTCGCCCCTTCCGCAAGCAAAACTTTCGGCGTATCTTTTTCAATGATAACGCCATGTTCCATAAACAAAACTTCTGTGGCGAGGGAACGTACGAAATCCATTTGGTGGGTCGCCATAATCATAGGCATGCCGCCTTTTGCAAGGTCTTGGATAACGGTCATGACTTCGCCAACAAGTTCAGGGTCGAGGGCGGAGGTGGGTTCGTCGAGCAAAAGAATTTTCGGCTGCATTGCCAGCGCCCTTGCAATGGCGACACGCTGCTTTTGTCCGCCTGAAAGCTGGGCGGGATAAAGTCCCGCGCGGTTGGCGAGCCCGACCCGTTCCAGTTCTTTTCTTGCTCTTTTTTGCGCGTCTGTTTTTGAAAGCTTATGCACTTTGATAAGCGCCAAACAAATATTGTCAAGGGCTGTCAAATGGTCAAACAAATTGAAGTCTTGGAAAATCATGCCGACATTTTGGCGTAAACGGCAAAGTTCCGCATTGTTTTGAGTATTGATTTTTTTGCCTTCGAGATAAATTTCGCCTTCATCGGGAACGATAAGATGATTGATGCATTGTAAAAGCGTACTTTTTCCGGCTCCGGAAGGTCCGATTAGAACTTTGAGCCCCCCTGTTTCCATGTCGAGGGAAACGTTATCTAAAATCTTTCTGTTACCAAGGGTTACAGAGATATTTTTCACACTGAGAAGAGTTGTCATTGTCTGTCCTTAATCATACGGAAAGTGTATAGCCCGGAATTGCGTATTTTTGTTCCACGCGGCGTAAAATGCGTATTCCGGCAAGAGTGATGAGAAAATATAAAAAACCTGCTGTGATATAAAGCGGCAAATATTCATAGGTGCGGGAAGCGACAAAATGAGCTCTTGCCATAATTTCGGAAGCCCCGACAGCGAAACAGAGGGCGGAGTCTTTCAATAAAATGGAAAATTCATTGGACCATCCCGGAATGGAAAGGCGTAAGGCTTGGGGAAGAATGATGTTTTTAATGATTTGCGCATCGGTCATGCCAAGGGCGGAACCTGCTTTGTATTGTCCGATAGGCAGTGATTGGATGGAGCCGCGGAAAATTTGAGATTGATAGGCGGAACTGGCAAGTCCGAGGGCTAAGCCGGAAGCCGTGAGCGCGTCCAAATTCAAGCCTATGACGTTGAACAAACCGAAATAGAAAAGGAAAAGAAGCAATAAAATAGGCACTCCGCGGAAGAACCATACATATAATCCGACACAGCGGCGGATCAGGCTGTTGCCGTAAACCTGCATGATGGCGAGAGGAACGCCGAGGCAAAAGCCAAGAGCCAATGCTCCCACGACAAGCAGGACAGTGATATATGTTCCTTCAAGAATATAGGGCAGATTGATAAGAATTGTTTTTAGGGTTTCCACATTTTTTCCGATAACATTTAAAATAAAAAGGGCAAAAACGAATTTTTGCTCATATGGAGGGCGTACTTATTTGAAAAGTACGCCCGGAAAAGGATTAATGATTGCTTAAATATTTAGTGTGAAGTTCTTGCCAAAACGGGTCTTTTTTCAAAAGTTCGTAGCCGTCGTTGATGAGCTTCAAAAGTTCCGCATTTTCTTTGTTCACTGCAACGCCGAAATCATCGCCCGGAGCATATTCGCCCACGATTTTGATAGCTTTGCCGTTTTTAATGGCGTCTTCGGCAGGAGCAGAATCAATGGCGATAGCATCGATACGTCCGTTCAAAAGGTCTTCCACGCTCATCGGAGGAGAGTCGTAAAGGCGCAGGGTGATGGCTAATTTCTCATTGTCGATGCGGGATTGCAAAAGTTCATGTTCGTTTGTGCCGCGCTGCACGCCAAGGGTATATTTGCCTTTGAAAACTTCTTCCGCGGTAAGGTTGGAGCCGTTTTTCACAGCAATGTATTTTTTTATGGAATAATACGGTTCGGAAAAATTGACAGCTTGTTTTCTTTCCTCGGAAATGCTCATGCCGGAACAGATCATATCGATTTTTTTGGCTTGCAGAGCAGGAATGATACCGTCCCAGTTTATTGGAGTATGCTGAACTTCAAAACCCATTTTATTTGCTATCCAGTTCATGGATTCAATGTCAAAACCAGCGGCGTTTCCTTGTTCATCGATAAATGAGAAAGGAGGATAATTTGCATCAATACCGTTTACGTATGTTTTTGCTTGGGCGAAAGGCGCCAAAGCTAAAAACAGAAAGGCAAAAACCAAAGCAGAAAAGCGTTTCATACCAGCTCCTACGTTAGAATGTTAATGGGAAGTTCAATACTCCTTTGAAATTGTCAATAATTTCAAATCGCTATTATTATATAGCAAATACTTCGGAATTGCAACTTGTTTATTTTGGAAAATAGCGGTAAGGTGAGGAAAATTTTGAGGTAAGCCATGTGTATAAATAAAAAAATCATAAAGTTCATTTCCTTGCTTTTCCCTTTTCTTTTGGGCGGAATAGTCGTTTTTTTCGCTGAAAGGGAAGACGGAACGAATAATGTTGCCGAGGCGGAACTTTTTACGGAAGAAAAAAGCATGATGCAGCAGAACAAGGTTGAAGTCGTGAACGTTTACGACGGGGATAGCTTGGACGCGCTCGGCAGTAACGGGAAGAAAATAAAACTTCGTTTGTACGGGATTGACGCGCCTGAAAAAGGGCAGAATTTTTCCCAGTCAGCCAAAGTTTTTTTGGAAGACACCGTTAAAGACAAATTGTATTCGCTGGATGTGCGGTATAAAGATAAATACGGGCGTTATGTCGCCGTGTTATTTGATGAAAACGGTATCGCTTTGCAGGAAGATTTGATCAGGAACGGTTTCGCATGGGTTTATCCGCAGTTTTGCGAGGATATTATTCTCTGCGTAGGCTGGCAGCATGTGCAGGAAGAAGCCGTAAATTCGCGGCAAGGCTTATGGCAGGAAAAAAATCCTCTTTCTCCGTGGGATTATAAGCATAATAGGAAATAATCCCATTGCAGGGGATAACATGGTTTTGGTACTCTCCCCTAACAAGCTCTGGTTTCACTCTTTCTCGGCAGAGGGCTGGCGCTTTTGCCACAGTTAACGCTGTTATTTTTGTATATTATATATAAAACGAATACGGTTATGTTAATGATTTTGCTTTGTAACCATTGTCGCCGTCCGTAAGGCTTATTATTCTTTACCAACGACTGCCGCAAAGGGTGAAATTTCGCAAAACGAAAGCTGCCTGCAATATAGCTGGCTGTGATAAGTGTTTTTTGTAATCAATATAGTTAATTGCTTTATTCGGACTATTTTGGAATAGAGAATTTATTTAGTTTTTTTCAATTTTTGAAAAAGTTCTTCCGCAGCCGGTTATAATATCGCAGTTTATATCGTAAGAAAACGAGATGGTCCCAATTTTTTTTGTTTAAGTTCTTCTTTGGTTTTATCTCGTCTTGGCGGGGTGTTATTATCAAATTTTTATTTTGTCTTTTTTAGCTCACTGATGATGGTTAATAAATTTTGCACGGAAATTTCGTCAGTATAGTTGTTTTTTACTGCTTCATAAGGATTGAATTGTTTTAGGAATTTTTTCGGATCATGCGCATATTGTTTGAGAATTTCAAAAAGTTCTTCCATGCTGGCATATTCCAAACTTGTTTCGCTGGAAGAATACGGGCAAAGTCCTTTTGGGTGTATGGTGGGCTTGTTTTCCGCCCATGCTTCGAAGTAAGCGATGCCTTGCGTTTCTTGGATGTCGGTAAGAATAACGACTAAATCGACATCCTGCAGTTTTTCTTTCCAGTCAAAATAATTATAATTCATATTTTGATAATAATGAATAACGGAACATTGGATTCCCAATTTTTCTATTTCAGTTATCAAAGCAGTATCAAGAGGTATTGCTTTAACATAGCAAATGCATTTTTTATTTCCAAGTATCGGGTTATTTTTACCTAACGCGACACCGGACCACCAAATTTTCAGCTTGGCAGCATTGATTTGTTCTTTTTGGCAGTCGGTTTCAAATTGTGAAGCCGTAAGATGAATGTCGATGGTATCAATATAGCGTTGTCTGATTTCTTGATAACGGAGCGAATGATATTCCCGTATTTGATAGGCAGTCGGAACAGCGAGGATTTTAATGTTTCTTTCTTGTTTTATTTTTGCAAGCCATTGCAGGTCGTTTATATTATCAAGCCAAATCAATATATATATATATATTGGTGTCGGAATGCTGTTTGCCGCTGAAAGCAAAAGGCACATCCAATGCGGTCAAGCCGCGGATAAGGCTTTTAAAAACAGCAGGATGACGCAGCACTTTGCAGCATTTTGTCAGTTTCAATTCCGCTAATTTTTCAATATTGCTATTTTTTTTGAATTGCTGACGCGTAAGGGCATAAAAAAAGATTTTTATGCGATATTTGACTTGTCCGAACAGATATGAAAAATATGAGCTTTTATTTTTTGCACTTAACGAGAGTATGTTTATTTTGGGTTTTTCCATTTTGCTTCCTTAAAATAATAACAGAATAAAGCAATGCGATATTCTGTTATTATTGGTTTTATTTTGTTTTATTTGTTATTAATCTCTTGGTTCACGGTCACGGCGCGGTTTTCTGTCGTGACGGTCGCCCCTTTGCTCTCTGTTTCCGCGTTCTCTTTTGGGAGGACGGGCGGTATCTTCAGGATTCCATTCGATGCCTTGTACTTCCAAAAGCACGGCTTTACGGCTGGCACGGATTTTATCGCCGTTGATTTCAATGACTTTAACAAGCATGTCTTCGCCAAGATGAGCGATATCTTCGGTTTTTTCAACGCGGTTGACGTCAAGCTGTGAGATATGCACAAGAGCTTCGACATTAGGCAGGAGTTCGACAATAGCGCCGATTTCCAAAATACGGCGGACTTTTGCAGTGTAGTTTTTGCCAAGTTCCGCATTTTGGTCGTAATAGAGCACCATTTCTTTGGCTTTTTCCATTGCTTCACTGGTAGGAGCGAAAATGCTGATTTCGCCGCTGTCGTCAATGTCGATGGTCGCACCGGTAGCCCCGGTGATTGCTTTGATGTTTTTGCCTCCGGGACCGATAATCATGCGGATTGTATCAGGATTTACGGTAAGTTGGGCATATTGGGGGGCATATTGTGATAATTCTTTGCGATAGGAAGGAAGAGCCGTAAGCATGATGTTTAAAATATGCAAACGGGCTTCTTTTGCCTGTGCCATGGCGCGTGCCATAACGTCTGTGGGCAATCCGTTGATTTTTATGTCCATTTGTACGGCTGTGATACCGTCAGCGCTGCCCGCGATCTTGAAATCCATATCGCCGAGGGCGTCTTCATCGCCTAAAATATCGGTAAGTACGAGATATTCGTCATTTTCTTTGATAAGTCCCATTGCAACGCCGGCAATAGGGGTTTTGATCGGCACGCCGGCGTCCATGAGGGATAAACAGCCGCCGCAAACGGCAGCCATGGAAGAAGAACCGTTTGATTCCACGGTTTCGGAAACAACACGTACGGTAAACGGAAA
>DONZ01000211.1 GCA_003512875.1 Desulfovibrio sp.
GATCTGCACAATATTCATGCGCACAGAATTGCTTCCAAGGTCAATAATGCTTACCTTTTTTACCGTTTTTTCGCGAACCATACAAACAAACCTGCAATATCACATGTTGAAACAGCATAAAAAAAGCAATGCCCGCGCATTGCCTTTTTTACTTAATTCGAACCGCAAACCTTTGAAACGGGCAGCACGGCAATATTATTTTTTTTCAATTCTTCAAGAGCGTATTCTATTCTGTCCAAACGGAAAATAAGCGTCGCATTTTCACTGTTCTTTTGAACGAATGCATACATATATTCAACATTGACTCCGGCAGTTTCAAAAACCTGCAAAATAGCCTGCAAACCCCCGGGATGGTCTCCTACCTCGACAGCGATAACCCCTGTTTTTCCGACGGTAAAGCCCTTTTCTTTCAATACGTTCTGAGCTTTTTCTATATCATCGACAATAAGGCGCAAAATACCGAAATCCGACGTATCAGCCAAAGACAAGGCGCGGATATTGATACGGGCTTCCGTCAAGGCTTTTGTCACTTCCATTAAACGGCCTGCTTTATTTTCAAGGAATACGGATAATTGTTCAACAATCATAACTAGCCTTCCTTATTTTCTTTTTTAGTATCAGCATTAGGGGTTATATCGATTTCATCAGGCTGGGAAACACCCTGTTTAAAATTCCGTATCGCTTTGCCGAGTCCCGCACCTATTTCCGGAAGTTTCCTCGCTCCAAAAATAACAAGAATCAGCAATAAAACAACCAGTATTTCATGCGTACCAATTCCGAACATATAATCCTCCAGTACATTGCACTTTTTTCATATATAGCGTCCTATATTTATTTAGTCAAGTTACGAAAGTCCGTAACATGCGATTTTAACAATAAAAATCAAAATGATGCAAGATAATTCAAGCGCTGTTTCATTTTTTCTTCCTTATATGCCGCCAGCGTTCCCTCAAATTCTTCCTGTCCCAGAAAAGGTGCCAGAGAAGCCAAAAACGCCTCATCAAGCGGCAAAAAAGCTTCAAAGGCTTTTGCTTCCGCAAAATCCCCCTCGTTTTCAAGGCGGAAAACTTCAGAAAGAACAAGCTGTCCCAAGCTTTGCACTTCAGGGCTTATGCCTTTTTCTTCCTCCTGCATGATTTTTCGGGCAAGATCTTTTCGTTCTTCCTTGGTCATTAAAACCTCATGCTGTTGCGGCGAACTTCCATAGCCTCAGTAATTTTTCCCTGCATATCCAAAGCCCTGGCAAGTTCCGCCCATGCCGAACGCCTGAAAGGCAAAAGGGCGATGCTTTGCCTTGCGAGCATTTCCGCAAGACGGGCATCTTCATGGCTGTCCAGATAAAGCCCCGCCAATAATTGCAGGCTCACGGCATCCTCGCTGTTTTTTTGCAAAGCTTTTTGCAAATATTCACGGGCTTTTTCAAAATCCCCCTCTTGCATGAAAAGCTTCGCCAAACAGCGGTAAGGAACGGAGCTGGCTTCATCCGCCTGCAAAGCAAGCTCATACTGTTCTTTCGCGGTTTCAAAATCTTTTTCTTTTTCCGCAATTTCACCCAGCCTGATTCTTGCATACAAATGATCCGGTTTTATGGCGAGGCTTGCAAGAAAAAATTCCTTCGCCCCTTTCCTGTCTTCCAAAGCGAGATTGGTCGTACCAAGATTGTAACAAGTGGAAAAATCCTTATTGTTTTTGCTGTAAGCCACTTCAAAAGCATTTTTCGCTTCCGCATGGCGTCCTAAATCCGCAAGGCAAACCCCCAAGGAATTCCATGCCAAAATATTGTCCGTATCCGCCAAAAGAGCCATGCGGTATTCTTCCACAGCCCCGAACGTATCCCCCAAGCTGAATTTTCTGTCCGCACTGATATTGATCGCCAAACTGTCGAAAACACCCACGTGGGGAGCCGGCAAAAGCAAGGCGTAATCCAGGGCTTTCCGCGCATTTTCCCACATTTCGGCAGGACTGTAATTCAAATACGGATACATGCACAAACCGACAGCCCCATGCATGTTGAATTTTTTCCGGATATGCGCCAAAGCATCCTTATACAAGTTTTCCAAAGCCTGCGCAGACGTGTTCTTGTGATAAACCAAAACGCTGTTGAAACTCAAACTGCCGAATTTCGGCGTTTCCGCATAACAATTTTTCTTCAGTCCATGCTTTTGCAAATATTGTGCGAGAGCTTGCAAAACGGTTTTCATGACATGCCCGTGCCGTTTTCCCCCGCCGTATCCCTGCATGTCATTCCACTGCAAAAACAAAAGAGCCAAACCGAATTGCGGATTTTGCTCCCTGGCTATGTCCTCATTGATGAGATCCGTAAACTCCCTGTAAGCATAACAACGGGTTTTCTTATCAATATCCGTTGTCGCAAAAGAGCTTTCCGCCACATAAAAAAGCCTGTCTCCGACACTTACGCCCTCGGTCGGATTTTCAAGCATAAGCACTTCCGCCTCGGCATAATCCGCATACACTTTGCGCAGGACAATTTCCCCTTTGCGCATATCCGCCGCAGAACCGACGCTGAAGCACATACCCTCGCAAGCGCCGCTTTCACGTCCCAAATCAACCCGGATTTGCGCATAGGGCAAAACAGCCGTCACAGTGCCGCCGTGCAAAACAATCTGCCTGTAAGCAAGACTTTGCAACGCAGCCATGGCGCTTTGCTTTTCTATGGCTTCCCGCAGGCGTTTTGCCGTGATTTTGGCTTTATGCACCAATAAATGCGGAACCTCCTCCACTGCGCGGGAATCGGACGTTCCGTCCCAATCCTGCGGAAATAAGGCATACCCGGCACAAAAACCGAGCTTTGCATGTTTTTCTTTCAAAAAAGGCTTTTTATACCTGTCGAACTGCACGGTTTCTTCGATAGCAAGACAATCATGGGCAAGATTATCCATCATTTTCCGGGTCGCTCCGGGAAACAGGACCGCGAAATTATCTTCGTCAAGCAGCGTGCAGTAGGCATCGCCCGGAATGCTTGTGCGTATTTTTTCCGCAAGCGCAGGATAATATTGTTCGCCGGCGGAATAGCCCATGGCGGAACGCACGGCATTAAGCCCCAATACGGGCAAAACCATCAAGCCGATACTGCTTTGACGCGCCATGGGCAAAGCATGTTCCTGCTCTTCCTGCATAAAAGACACGGCTGAAGAAAAACCGGACATGCCCGACAAAGGAAATTCATTTTCCTGCTTTCGCATATCGTGCCGCATGGCGGTTTGAAAATATGCATTGATCGCCTGTACTTCTTTTTTTAATTTTTCCATGAAAAAACACGGACGCAAAAGCCCGCTCCGCTCATCAAGGCGTTCCCGCTTGCATAAATGAATTTTTTCAAGACAAAGCCGTACCAAAGAAGGCAAAAGGGCGAAGTTTTCCTCTTCTGCCCGCACCTCTTTCAAAAGCAGGACACCAAGCAAAGAATCCTTTATCCGCAAAGGCAAAAGAAGTTTTTTTTCTTCCGGAACATACGCATAGGCTTTGAGTTCGTCTTCCACGGGAAAATAAAGCGCATGGCTTTCAAAACCGATGAACGACCGTAAATCAGCACAAAGCTGTTCTTCATATATCAATAAATCCCGCCGCGAAAGAGCGGAACGGGTTTTGGGAAAAAACATCTCTTCTTTGATCGCCTGCATAAAAACCCCTATAATGAACGTAAATATAAAACCAAAGGAACCAAGAACGGTACGGCAAGCGTCAAAACCACTCCCGTAAATATTGCAATGATAGCATACCGCTCTCCGCAAAATTTTGCAATGATAGGCAAAGAACTGTCATTTGAAGTCGCCCCGCCTGCGAAAACAGGCCCGAGCAGACCAAAAAAGCGCACCATTACCGGTGTAAAAACAAGGCAGGCGATTTCCCGCATAATATTCGACAATAAAGCCACAGAGCCTAAAACCGGACCCACTTCCTGCGAAATGATGGTGGACGACAAACTGTAATAACCAAGCCCGACCCCGACAGCCACGGCATCCAAAAGGGCGAGATTCGGCACTAGGAAGCTTGCGAACATCGAGCCGAGCACCGTACCAAGCACCGCAGCAAGCGGAACAACAAGAATGACGCCTTTTAATTCCTGAATTATCCTAAAGGCATGCAAATCAAACCCCACGCTCATTCCTGCCAAAAAAAGCAAAACATACAGAGCCGATAAAGTATATGTTCCGCTGTCCGCTTCAAAAGGCAGAACCTGCATACAGCCTAAAAAAATTCCGCTCAAAAAGAAACATAAGACAATGCAGGAACTTTTTATTGCCGTCCATTTGCTTTCCTCGATATCCCTGTCGTTTTTATGGCTGACTTTATGCCCATGCGTGCCGAGGGCTTCCTTATACCAAAGTTTTGCCACAAGATAGGCAAAAACAAGCGAACCGAGCACGGCGAAAAACGTAATGCAAAAAGCCTGTATGCCCAAATCTTTTATTTGCACCATGAGATTTTTATCGCCGCCAAGCCCGAACCCCAGTAAAAACAATAAAATCCAAACAGAAAGCGCCAGGAGCTTATCCGTCCATTTCACCGCAAAGCCGGATTTGCGGAATAAAAAACCGAAGGGAACGCCCCCGGCAAGCACATAAATCGACGTAAACATCTTATTCTTTTCCTCTGACTATTCCGTCATACAAATGCTTCAAGGTGATATGCCCGGGCAAATTTTTTTTCACAATCAAAAATCCCGAGCAGAAAAGAACGGCATAGAAGAAAACGCTCTGCAAAAGCGGCAGGGTATTTTCCGTTTTTCCTGCATTTCCAAGCAAAGCGAAGAGATAATTTTGCGGAATATACCCGATCACGGAACCCGCCCAAAAACTCCAAAAAGGTATTTTCGCCGCTCCCGCAAGCATATTCAGAAACGTATTGCTGCCGACGGGCATGATGCGTATGCCAAGAGCGATTCCAAAAGTCGATTTTGTAAAAATATGTTCCAAACACTGCATACGGGTTTTCATATTTTTTTGAAAAAAATTTTTTGCCAAAAAATTTCCATAGCCCATGGAAAGCAAACAACCGAGCCCCGCACCCAAAGAAACGATGAAAACGGCAGGCAGCGTGCCATAAAAATATCCCGCGACAAGACTCAGCAGCTGGCGGGGAACAAAGAAAAATGTGGCAACTCCGCTCAAAAGGAAATACGCGGACAGCCCCCGCATTCCGAACCTGCCGATATAGTGTTCCGTAATTACGGCAAAAGAAGAATACTCCACTCCGACGTTCCGGAAAAGCAGATATAAAACCGCACAAAATAAAAACAGGGAACCTGCCCTCAATGCCGGCGGAAAAAAAATTCGTGCATTGTTCATCAGCGTCATTCCGTTCTCTCTATTCCCACTCTGAACCAAAGTATCGGCAAAAGGACAGCCTGCCCCGCAAAGAGCAGATAATCATGCGAACCATATGCATAGCCCGCCACGGCGGCAGCCCCCAGGCAAAGACAGACCCTGCGGAAAAGAACGGTATTCCAACAAGCTTTTTTTCCTGTATTTTTCATGGAACGGGGACGGAAGGCAAATTTTCCTCCCGCCAAAACCCATGCGAAAATTTGCAAGGCGAAAGCGAAGCAAAAGATGATGTTTTCAATCATAAGGGCACTTGTCAAATTTCATATTTCCTTTATATTCATTAACACATTGGCGAAAACGTCCTTATTTGTACCTATAAATACGCAATGAGTAAAGAAATTTATGCCCGTAAAAAACCTTGAACATATTTTCAGAGAATATGATATCCGCGGATTGCTGGATACGGAAATCAATGAGGAATTTGTCCGCGCCCTCGGTTTCGTGCTTGCCGCTTTTTATAAGGAAGAAGGGCACAAGCGTATTTTAATCGGTTATGACACAAGAAAAAATTCCGCTTTGTTCCATGATATTCTGGCGAAAGTCTTTTCCCTGCACGGGCTGCACGTGATCAGCCTGGGAATGGTGCCGACGCCCTGCCTTTATTTCAGTATCCACCATCTGGGAATTTTTGCAGGAATAGAAATAACCGCAAGCCATAATCCCGCCGAGTTTTCCGGCTTCAAACTATGGAACGGGGAAACAACCCTTTCCGGAGAAAAAATACGCGGTCTTTACCATGAAATGCAAAAGTTTTTCAGCTCGCTGAATAAAAGCAATCAGACTGTGCCGGAGCTCATGGAAACCATGCAGAAACAAAATTCCGCAAAGGGTTTTATCAGTTTTTACAACTGCCTGCCAAGCTATGCCGAAAAAGTTTTGGAAAACAGCGAGCCTCTTGACTGTTCCCTTGTCATTGACGGAGCAAACGGGGCGGCAGGAAAACTTTGCGCCGATATTTTCAGAAAAGCCCGGGCGGATGTCCATGAACTTTTTTGCGAAGAAGAAGAAAATTTTCCCAACCACAATCCGGACCCCACACGGGCGAAAAATTTACAGGCGCTTTTAAAAACAATGCGGGAAAAACAAGCGAAATACGGTATCGCCCTTGACGGTGACGGCGACAGGGTCGTGCTTGCGGATAAAAATTGCCGGATTTTAAAAAGCGACGAGCTGATAAGTATTTTTATCAACGAAATTATCAAAAAAAAGCCCGACGCCCTTTTTTTGGTCGATGTTAAATGTTCTCAGGAACTCATCAATGAAATCAAAAGGTTGGGAGCGAAGTATCAGCTCATGCCCACAGGACATTCCACGCTGAAAAAAGGAATGCTGAAGACCGGCGCCGATTTTGGCGGCGAACTTTCCGGACATTTTTTTCATGCGGAAAACTGGTATAAAACCGATGACGGGATTTTAACCGCCGTCCGGCTTATTTCTTTACTGGAAAAAAATAATCTTGATTTAACCGCGCTTCCGAATTGGGGACATATTTTCACAAGCGAAGAAATCGCCGTTCCCTGCACAAAAGAACGGAAAAAAAGCATCAATCAAAGAGTCATCGCCCATTTCACGCAAAAATACCAAAACCGCGCGGAATGCATTTGCATTGACGGAATACGCTGCGTTTTTGAAAATTCATGGTTTTTGGTCAGGGCATCCCAGACAGGCGAGCAATTGACCGTACGTTTTGAAGCAAAAACAGAAGAAGAATTTGTTTCCTTGAAAAGCGCGGTTTTGAGCGATCTTGAAAAAATTCTCCAAGCCTAAGAAATGCTTTGACTAAGCATACCTTATTTATTACACTTAAAAACGCGGAAGGTATACGATGTCAAGCAGAAAAACCACAGCACAGCAAAAAAATTCTCATAATAAAATCGAAGGGTTGACCTATGAACCATGGGGAATGCCCACGGAACGGGTCCTGCGTTTAAATGCTGAATATGCCAAAAAAGAAGCTGAAAACTCTTCCCGCAAAGAAATTATCCGGCATCTCATCACTCCCGCGGAACTTTTGCACAGACCTCAAAAAACCAATCCCCGTCCGAACTTCGATTGCCGGCAAGCCGATATTTATAAATATTCCCGCCAGCGTATGGTGAAAGAACAGCTTGCCGCACGCGGAATTACGGACCAAGCCGTTTTGCGGGCAATGGAAACCGTGCCGCGCCATTTATTTGTCAATGAAGCGCTTCACCCTACGGCTTATGAAGACAGACCGCTTCCCATTGCCTGCGGACAAACCATTTCACAGCCCTATACCGTCGCGCTCATGTGCCAGCTCCTCATGGCGGAACGGGGTATGAAAGTTCTGGAAATCGGCACAGGCTCCGGCTATCAGGCGGCAGTTCTTCGTGAAATGGGTTTGAACGTTTTTTCCGTGGAACGCATACAAGAACTATATACGAAAACAAAAGACCTCTTAACAAAAAAACTGGGCTATTACGATATACAGCTTTTTCTGTCGGACGGCACGCTGGGTTTGGAACTTTTCGCTCCCTTTGACAGAATTATCGTGGCTGCGGGAGGACCGACCATTCCCGACGCCCTTAAAAACCAATTGGCGAAAAACGGAATCATGCTTATTCCTGTCGGCTGCGAGAGAATGTCCCAAAATCTGATCCGGGTTTTCAAATCGGGGAACGTCTGCAAAGAAGAAAATCACGGTACAACGACATTTGTTGACCTTGTGGGAAAACAAGGTTGGTAAAATTTATGAAAAGACGCTTATACGATTATACCTTATGGAATTTATTTCTTCTTACTGTCGGAGCGGGGTTTGTCACGTTCGCCGTACAAAACGTCGCCGCTCCCCATGGTTTTCTGACCGGCGGAATTATGGGTGTCAGCCTCTTATGCACCTATATTTTCGGCAATTTCATGAGCGCGACGACATGGAACCTGCTTTTTAACATTCCGCTCATGGTTTTCAGCTGGTTCAATGTCAGCCGGGCTTTTGTCATTTACACAACTTACGGGACATTCGCCATGTCCGCATGGACCGTTGTTTTAAACGGAATAACCATTCCCATTCAAGACCCCCTTTACGCCTGCATCTTATCAGGGGTCTTATACGGTATCGGCTGCGGAGTCATGCTCAAGACAAAAGGCTCAAGCGGCGGGCTCGATTTTATCGCAGCCTATGTCAACCAAAAATGGGGCGTGCAATTCGGCAGTTTCTCATTCATGTTCAACAGCGTTATTTTCATCGCTTCCGCTTTCAGCATAAGCCCTGATTTAATTATTGTTTCCTTTATTCAAATTTTCATTGTCGGGCAGGTAACAAACTACGTCGTGGGCATGTTCAACCAAAGAAAAATGGTTGTCATCATTACGAATAAGGGGCAAGAACTTTGCCGGGAAATCGCAAAACATGGCGGAAGAACGACGCTTTTGCCCGCCTATGGCGGATACAGCCACGAAGCGAAAGAAATTGTGATCACCATCACCGCAAAAACAATGATCAAGTTCCTTGAAGAACTTGTTTTCAGACACGACCCCCATGCCATGTTCACAGTGGAAGACACCTTCTATGCTGTTGGCGGTCAATACCGTAGGATATCAAAATAAAAGGAGCCAGTATGTCCTCTCATGTTGAATGCGCAAGCAAACCCTTGCCGACCGATTATTATGGTGAAAATGTTTTCAACGACAAGGCGATGCGTCAACACTTGCCCAAAACGGTTTATAAATCTTTGAAACAGACAATTGAAAAAGGGGAAAGACTTGACCCCGCCATTGCCGATGTGGTTGCTTCCGCCATTAAAGATTGGGCAGTCAGCAAAGGCGCCACCCACTACACCCACGTTTTCTATCCTCTTACGGACAACAGTGCGGAAAAACACGACAGTTTCCTGACGCCCGACGACGAGGGAGGCGCGATCGCCGAGTTTAGCGGTTCAAACCTTGTCAAAGGCGAAGCGGACGGCTCCAGCCTTCCTTCCGGCGGACTTCGCTCGACCTTTGAAGCCCGCGGATATACGGCTTGGGACGTGACAAGCCCCGCCTACG
>DONZ01000155.1 GCA_003512875.1 Desulfovibrio sp.
TGCGTATGTATTTCTTCATCCGAACATGTTCCGTTTGAGAGTTTTCCGTTTTGGGGTTTTTCATCAAAACGCCTGCCCTATGCTGATATATAATTGAAAATCGCCTAAATTTTTATTCTCGCCAAATTCATAGGCGTCAGTCAAAGGAACGGCAATATCAAGACGGACAGGACCTATGGGGGTATGATAACGAAATCCTATGCCGGCTCCAAGGGCGAGTTTTTCCGAAAAATCCGGCTTAACCTCTTCATAAACCATGCCGCCGTCAAGAAACGGAACAATCGCCAAATTTTTTGTCATATTTTGCCGTATTTCACTGTTGAATAAAAAATAGGAAATACCGCCGTAAGGGTCGCCGTTTCCGTCATGCCTGCCGATTTCCTGATGTTCAAACCCGCGCACGGAACCTCCGCCGCCTAAAAAGAAACGCTTGCCGCGGGGAATTGAGCTGTCCCCGCCAAACATGGTCCCGATAGCTCCTCGCACGGCAAATACGGTGGAGCTGCTTAGAGGAATATACACTGCTGCGTCAAACTCCGTGACAAATGCTGAAAATTCCACATTGCCGAAACCTTGCATGGGCATAAGCTTGAGTGAGGCGGCATATCCTTTCGTCGGATTTATACGGGAATTGCGGTTATCATATTTCAAAGTGTTTTCAAACGATACGGAAGCATATTCTTCGCCCTGCCATTTTTTAGGAATGATATAATCAGCGTTGATCATGCTCTCCAGCCACCATTTCTCGTGGATTTCCCTTTCAATACCAAATCCGAATTCCGCAAACTTTTGATTATACGCGTCCGTCTTTTCATACCCCGCACGGGAACGGACGATAAAATTCTGTTCTCTGTATCCGAAAGCGGGTTTTTTAAAATTCGCTCCAAGATACAGTTCTTCATCTTTCAACGGCACGGACAGCTTCAATATTTCGCCGTTTCCAAAAAAATTTCGATGTTCCCAAGAGGCTTCAGCGCCTAACCCCTGATCAGTGGAATAAAAGAAGGTCCCGCCGACACTGCGCTTTTTCCCCTCTTTCACATTGAGCAAAACAGGCAGTTTAACAGGCGCCAAAACAATATCCTTATTCTTTTCCTCTTTTTTATCTTCTCTGTATTTACGGTTATGTTCACGGTACACTTTTTTATCATATCCGATCTGAACACTTTCAAACAAACCGGTTTTTTGCAGAATATTACGATATTCAATTAAATACCTGTCATCCCAAACCGCCCCCTCGCGCCACGGGCAAAGCTTTAAAATATATTCGGAAGAAACTTCAGAATTTCCCTGCAAATCAACACTGCCAAGTATAGCCGGCAAGCCTTGGTTGATAAAAACCGTGCCTTTCAATTCCTTTTTTTCCGTATCGATACTGTAAGCGGAAGATACGACCCGCGCATCGGGATATCCGTTGTTTCTCAAAGGAGCGGGAAGCTTTCCGACAGCTTTATTGATGTCTTCCGCAATAGCAAACTCCGTGCCCGCATGCAATTTTTTTTCAAATTCCGGAACAACATAAGGCACATATTTTTTAAATATGCTTTCCCTTTGATTTTCATACGTTAAAAAATATTCCGGCAAAACAGTGCTGTGGGTATATTTCACAGCGATCTTGCTGATACGGTATTGCTCGTTCGGATAAAGCCTTATCCGCACATGTTTTTTATCCTCTAAATTTTCAATATGATATTTTGCGGTTCCGGAATAATATCCGTAAGCTTCCAACACTTCTTTCGCAATCCCTATGTCATTGTTGACACGGCGTATCAACGCAAACTCATTTTCAATAGCTTGCTTTTTCAAAAACTCCAGCTGGCTGTTTTTCTGAATTAAAGACAAAATCGCCTGTTTGGTTTCCGGCAAAACATAATCGGTATTTTCCGAAAATTCGAATTGATATGTATACGCTATCCGCCTTTGCTTTTTCTCCTGCAACACATCTTTCATATCTTCCTGCAAAGCGGGCTTTTCTTGGTTCTGCCGTTCTGCTGGCAATTCACCTTTTACCGCGGAAAAAGCCTCCCGCCCTTCAAAAAGCAGGCAAAAACATAAAACGATACAAAACAAAATTCCCTTTTTCATCGTATTCACTATTAAAAACAATTTCTTATTTTTTATCGAAAAATTCCCTGATTAACAAGCTAGATTATTCTTTAATTTTATGCTATACTCATTGTCAATGAAAATTTGCGAGGACACTATGAATATTAATCCTACTCAAATGGCTGACTGGGAAATTGCCGATCATTTTGAAAAAAACATGCTCAAAATTTCTGAAATCGGCAAAAAACTCCGGCTTACGGAAGACGAACTCTTACCTTTCGGGCATTATATGGGTAAAATCGATTATCAAAGCGTTCTTGAAAGACATAAAAATACAAAAAACGGCAAATATATCACCGTAACGTCCATAACCCCCACCCCGTTAGGCGAGGGGAAATCCACGACGACCATAGGACTTTTGCAAGGGCTCGGCAAACGGGGCAAAAAAGTCGCGGCAGCCATCAGACAGCCCTCCGGCGGTCCGACTATGGGCACAAAAGGTTCCGCCGCAGGCGGCGGGCTTTCCCAATGCATTCCTTTAACGCAATATTCCCTCGGATTCACGGGCGACATCAATGCCGTCACCAATGCACACAACCTCGCCATGACCGCGCTTACCGCCCGCATGCAGCATGAACGTAATTATGATGATGAAACGCTGCTCCGACTGAGCAAAAAAAGCCGCCTCAACATCGACCCGAAACGTATCAATATCGGCTTTGTCATTGATTTTTGCTGCCAATCCCTGCGCAATATCATCATCGGTCTTGGCGGCGCCAAAGACGGCTTCACCATGGAATCCCATTTCGATATCTCTGTCGCTTCCGAAATTATGGGGATTTTAGCAATATGCAACGATTTAAAAGACATGCGCGAACGTATGGGGAAAATCATTGTCGCTTATGACAAATACGGCAAACCGGTCACCACCCGCGATTTGCAGGTT
>DONZ01000196.1 GCA_003512875.1 Desulfovibrio sp.
TGCCTGCACTAACACGCAGGGAAAACCGATCAGGATTCCCGCTTGGCTTAAAGAAGCATTCACAACGGGAATACGATAAAAAAACCCACCCGCTGTTCACTGGGCGGGTGGGTTTTCACTGCTTTCCAAGAGAATTTCTATTTCATAAAAACTTCCTGCGAATTGACAGGCGCTTCATTTTTCTTTGGCAAAACACGATGATACCGTTTTTTTGCTTTTAACTCGCGGGCTTTTGAAGTATCTTTTAAAATTATCCCGATAATTCCGTTGATTTTTTCTTTAATAGCTTTATTTTCAACAGGACAACAAATTTCAATGCGGTTTTCCGTATTTCTTGTCATCATGTCCCCGGAAGAAATATACATGATTTGCTCTTCGCCAACACCGAAGGAATACATTCTGGAATGTTCCAAAAATCTTCCCACAATGCTGATAACTTTGATATTGGCTGTAAAATCGGGAACTTTGGGAACAAGGCAGCAAATTCCGCGTATGATAAGCGTTACCGGCACATTGTGCTGTGAAGCTTTTATCAAGGCGCCCATAATCTCCAAGTCTGTGAACGAATTGCATTTAATGGAAATTTTTGCAGGTTCTCCCCTGTCGGCTTTAGCGATTTCATTTTCGATACGGGCGAGAATATTTTGCTTGAAACCAAACGGGGCTATCCATAATTTCGCATATTCCCCTTCAAAATTATTGACTGCCATATTTTTGAAGAAATTATCGGCATCCGCGCCAATCGTTTCGTCGGCGGTAACAATATTGAAATCCGTATAAATACGGCTTGTCTTTTCGTTATAGTTACCGGTTCCGACATGGGTGATATAACGGATCGAACCTTTTTCCTGATACGTAATCATGCAAATTTTCGAATGGACTTTATACCTGTCAGCCCCGTAAATCACTTTACAGCCTGCTTCTTCAAAACGCTGCGCCCATTCGATATTGTTTTCCTCGTCAAAACGAGCCCTAAGTTCCATTAAAATGGTGACTTCCTTACCGTTTTCAGCTGCTTCAATCAGATAATTGGCTAATTGGGAATCTTTTGCTATGCGGTATAACGTGATCTTAATGCTTTGCACCCGCTCATCAAGCGCCGCTTGTTTTATCAAATTCAAAAACGGGCGCATGCTGTCATAAGGATAATGGAAAAATAAATCCTGTTTGAAAATCCTGTCCGCAAGCTTTTTATCACGGGCAAGTTCAATATCCTCTTTAGGTTTAAACGGCGTAAAGACCAATTTTTCTTTAAGTTCCGCACTGACCATATCTTCCAAAGCAAA
This sequence comes from Desulfovibrio sp., assembly GCA_003512875.1. Lineage (GTDB taxonomy): Bacteria > Desulfobacterota > Desulfovibrionia > Desulfovibrionales > Desulfovibrionaceae > Taurinivorans > Taurinivorans muris. Next base: position 1,287 of record DONZ01000196.1, read on the forward strand.
AGCGAAAGACATATTGATAGGAGCTTTTGAATAGAAAAGCTGTTTTTCGGAGATATCCAAATGCTTTAAAAAATACATTACGAAGAACTTGCTCATTTTTTTCTGAAATTCAAGACGCACGGGAGCAAGCTTGGAACGCCCTTTCATCAATTTTTTCATATATTGGCGATAATCCAATGAATCATCGTCATTCAGTTCATATTCAACTTCAATATCCGCATTTCGGGTTACGCTAAGAACGGTTGCGTCCTGCACTTTATACATGGTAAAAATTTCATCGGCGAAAGACTCGATGACATTCTCAAGCAAAACATATGTATTTTCAGTATCTTCCAAAGGAACAAGACGGTTAATCAAATTGGGAACAGGAATAATTCCAATGAATTTACTGTCTTTTTTTCCAGAAATCTCTACGCCGACATACAATTTTTTATTCTGCAAAAAAGGAAAAGGATGCCACACATCTATAACTTGCGGAGACAATAAGGGAAAAATGTTCTTTTTATAATACTTTTTCAGTTTCTTTTTTTCGTCTTGCGACAATTCCTTTACTTGCTTGATAACAACCCCTTTTTCTTCAAGCTCGAAAACGGTTTGGTCGTAAACAGTGTCACGTTTCGCATAAAGCTTTTTTGTAATCCTGAAAATTCCGTCAAGCTGTTCCTGCGCCGTTAAATTTGTCTTATTATCAATATATTTTTTAAAGAATTTAACATAATTAGACAATATTCCTACCCTAACCATGTAAAACTCATCTAAATTGGTCGTAAAAATCGATAAAAACTTCAACCGTTCGATTAAAGGATTACCGCTTCTTATGCATGCTTCCTCAAGCACGCGTTCATTGAATTTCAACCAGGAATATTCCCGATTGTCGTAACAAATAAATTTATTGTTCTTCGTTTCCATGTCCTCCCCCGTAAATGTTGTCACATTTCGCTGGTATTAGCGTCCTCAATAAAATCTTCCCGTGTTTCATCAACCGCTTTTCTTTTCTCTTCAGCCAGTTGATGCACAACCTTATCCCAAAAATACCCGTCGCGGATACCGTTTTTACTGATAGTGATGCGTTGAATGCCAAAATGTTTGACAATTTCATTTAAAATGATTATCCCTCCGCAAAATGAAAAAATACGTTCAGGAACAACTTTGTACACAGCCTTATATTCCAAACTGTCATCGCTGCATAAGCGTTTCATTATATGTTTTAAATTGGTATCGGTAAAACTTCTTTCTTTGGACGGCACTTCAAAAAATTCTTTCGTGACATCCAAAACCGCTCTTGCGGTACCTCCGATAGCATAAAGATCCGCATATTTTTTACGTTCCCAATCAAGCTTTTCCAAAGCTTTTCTTGTAACTTTCCGCATTTTTTTCATTTCTTTTTTGGTAGCGGCTATGTTTTTCACATATTTGTTTTGCAAATTCAAACTGCCGATAGGAATACTCGTCAAATATTTTATTTTTTTATTTTCAAAAACGACCAATTCCGTACTTCCACCGCCAATATCAATGGTAACACCGTCATTGATGTCATAATACCGTTTTATCGCGACAAATCCCAAACGAGCCTCTTCGCTTCCCGCAAGAATTTCAGGAGCCATTCCGGTCCGGATTTTTATCTGTTCCGTCACCTCTTCGCGATTTTTGATATTTCGCAAAGAAGCGGTGGCAAAAAGCGCATACCCTTTTGCAGGCGAATTTTGAATGATGATTTTGAATTTATTCAAAACAGTGCACGCCTTGCTTATACCCTCCTGCGTTAAAATTCCGTTCCTGGTATAGGAAGCCAAACCTGCCATAACTTTCTTATTCGTCAGCAGCTTTATTTTTTCCCCGTCGTATTTGAAAATCGATAAACGGATACTGTTGGAACCTAAATCAATAATTGCATAAACCATACATAGTCCTTAAGATACCTATACGCTTTTTTTTTTAATTTGGCAACAAATTCCATAAAAAAAGCAGTGTTTTCCCTGCTTTTATTCTTCGCGATTTTTTCCTGAACCAATCATATGTTCATAACATGCCGTTAAATTTCATATTTCATAAAACAGGCTCAACTAATCGATAAAATTCCAATGCTTGATTTTTATAGGTTCTTCCAAGTTGGAATGCACGTCAAGATTAAGCACAAATAAAACCTGCATGCGCCGTCCTACGGCATTTTCCTCAAAATTATGGGCTTGTCCCCACATTTTCACCTGGATTGTTGTTTTGGTGCTTTCATCATATAAGGTCAGCCGGACATGATTTTTTAAATATCCATAAAAATATGCCTGCTTGATGATAAGCTCCGGAGAAAGGAAAACGGGTTCCCTATTGGATATGCCAAAGGGCTGCAAAGAAGCTATTTCCCGCTTAAAATGATAATCAACAGCTTCACAGAAGGAAAGTTCCCCGTCATAATAAACAATTTCCTCAAAACCGTCCGTGCCGTATTCCTTATTCAGATAAGCACAGAAACATTCTTGAAACGCTTGAAAATTCTTATCTTCAACACGAACGCCCGCCGCCATTTGATGGCCGCCGAAACTATTTAAAAATTCAGCACAATGGGCTATGGCTTCATGCAAATTAATAGCATCGATACTTCTTGCTGACGCTTTCCACATATCGCCGTCTTTGCAAAAAACAAAAGCGGGTTTATAATACTTTTCCACTAAACGGGAAGCGATTATTCCGACAATGCCCTGATTCCATTCTTCTTTTGCCACAAAAATCGCTGGAGAACACTCTTGAGCCCTTGCCTGCTCCAACGCCTCTTTTATCATTTCTTTTTCTTCTTGCTTGCGGTCTTCATTATATTTGTCAAGTACCGCAACAATTTCTTTCACTTCTTCAACATCCTTTGACATCAGAAGCTTCACCGCCATCGAAGCTTCCGCCATTCTGCCCGCCGCATTGATTCTGGGAGCAAGAGCGAAAACGATTTGCCGTGTGGTGAGAGGGTCCTTGCTGTTCATTCTTGAAACATGTTTCAAAGCCGCAAAGCCCAAGCGCCGGGCTTCATTCAGCAAAAGCATGCCGTTTTTCACTAGTATGCGGTTTTGTTCAATTAATGGAACCATATCGGAAAGCGTTCCAAAAGCCACCAAATCAAGCACTTCCCGCATATCCATCTTAGGCTTGCCGCAAGCCTTGGATAAAAGCCTGTTGACTTCCGCCATAAGAAAAAATGCGACCCCCACCCCGGCAAGTTCGGAACAAGGGCAATCCGCCAATTTGGGATTGCAAAGCACATGGGCGCGGGGCAAAGAGTCCTGCGGCAAATGGTGGTCGGACACGATAACCGTAAACCCAAGCTCGTTAGCCCGTTCCACGGCTTTAAAATCAGAAATGCCGCAGTCAACGGTCAGTAAAACCGTTGCGCCTTGTTCCGCAAGCTTTTCCAGATACGATTCATTCAATCCGTAGCCTTCGGAAATGCGTTCGGGCAAATGCCATAAAGGGTCGAAACCGTAATAGCGCAAAACTTCCAAAACAACGCAAACGCCGGTAATGCCGTCGACATCGTAATCACCCCAAACGACAATTTTTTTTCCCGCAAGAAGCGCATTTGCAATGCATTTTGCCCCTTCAGCAATACCGGGCCATTTTTCAGGCAAGGCAAGATACCGCAAATGCGGGCTTAAAAAAGCGGCGATTTCATCGTGTTTAATATTCCGTTCCTGCAATATGGACGCAAGGCGAGAAGAAATTCCCAGTTGTTCAATAAGAGAAGCGGGAATTTCATACTCAGAATGTGCGGCTTGCTTTTTCCATATCACTTTTCGCATATCAAATATATTCTTGCACTTGCTCAAACTGCTTTTCGTTGATTAAATTTTTGTTTTTCAGCCAATTGATAAATTTCACCGCAATTTCATTTTTAGGGGAAATCTGCAAAGCGAGCGCCAAGGCGTTGAAGCATTCTTCATATTCCTTTTGCTCCAAATGCACACGGGCCAAATTGATAAAAAGATTTTCATCGGTTTTGTTCAGCGCCAAAGCGCGGTTGTAATACTCAGTCGCTTGGCTGTACATTTTCGATTTGCGCAAATTTATTCCGAATTCATTGAACAAATGCTTATGTTCTTCGGAATACGCACCTTCGAGATTAACCAAACGGTCGAAAATATTTTTCGCTTTTTCCGTATCGCCCCTTTCCAAATAGGTCAAACCAATGCCAAAGTTTGCGCGCACATTCCCCACATCGATTTTCAATGCATGATTGTATTCAAATTCCGCACTGAAAATCTCACCGTTTTTTCTCGCGGCATCGGCACTGTCAAGCGTATCGCTCAATTCCTTCATTTTCGGATACACGGTACTTGCGTAAAATTCCGGTTCCGGAGAATATTTTTCAAGCAGCACCTCTTTTGTAATGGTCTTTTTCACCCCTGTCGGAACATAATTGGCATTGATAGACTGCACAACGATGGATTCGTCCTCTTGTTCCTCGACAAACCAAAAAATCTTGGAAACCGTCTTACGTGTCGTCGTTCCTGTTCCCACTTTTTTTACTTCCTGTGAAGAAAAAACCCCATAAATCCTATCTTGTTTGAATGCTTCTGACATGTCCGATCCCCTATCTATTAAGTTCTTCCAATGCTTCATTCATTTCAGTATTGATAACAACCGCAACACTTCTCGGGTCTTTTGCCCTTGTTATCGGCCTGCCCACGACAAGATAATCGGAACCTGCCGCCACGGCTTTGCGGGGAGTCATTATTCTGCGCTGGTCATCGCCCGCGCCGTTTTCATCCAAGCGGATTCCGGGAGTCAAACATTTGATTTGCGGTGCGATTTTCTTTATTTTTTCCACTTCATGCCCGGAACAAACAATGCCATACATACCCCATTCACTGGCGCCTTTCGCCAAAAGTCCCACAAGATCCGAAAGGTTTCCGTCATATCCTATCAGTTCCCCTTCCGCAAAACTTGTCAAAACCGAAACACCAAAAATCTTCATTGCTTCCCCATGGGTGCGGCTCACTTCCAAAGCGGCTTCGCACATGCGCCTGCCGCCGGACAAGTGAACGGTCAGCAAATCTGCGCCTGCCTGACACGCCGACTGCGCTGCGCCTTTCACCGTATTAGGAATGTCATAGAGTTTTAAATCAAGAAAAACATTAAAGCCCATTGCTTTAAACTTTTGCACGATTTGCGGACCTTCGGCAATAAAGAGTTCCAGTCCCACCTTCACCCAAGGCACAACACCCTGTATTTTTTCTGCAAGATCATAGGCGTCGCCGGCCTTGTCAAAATCCAACGCAACAATAAGTTCAGCCATAGTATCCTCTATTTTTCAAGAACAGATTTTAATAATTGCGGAAAAAGTTTCGGATTGAGCGTGCAGGAAAGATAGAAAGCACGCAATTCATCATACGCCGTATCCAAATCATCATTGACAATCCAAGCTTCAAACCAATGGGAACCTTCAATTTCACCTTGGGCGTTCTTCATCCGCCGCTCAATGGTTTCTGCGCTGTCCGTACCGCGTTTTTCAAGACGTTCCCGCAAAACGGTTAAAGACGGAGGAAAAACAAAAACAAACCTCGCACGGGGCAAAGAAAGGGACAATTGAGCGGCACCTTGTATATCTATGTCAAATAACATATCTTTTCCCTGTTCAAGTTTTTCAAGAACCGGTTTTAAAGGCGTGCCGTAATAATTTCCGTGCACAACAGCCCATTCTGCAAATTCATTATTGCGGATTTTTTCTTCAAAATCTTCCTTTGTCACGAAACAATAATGAACACCGTCGATTTCACCCTGCCGGGGGGCTCTCGTCGTGCAGGAAACGGAAAACGCCAAATCAAATTCCGCACAAAGCTTTTTAGCCAGCGTACTTTTCCCCGCCCCTGACGGAGCACATAAAACAAAAGGAACACCTTGCCTTTTCACCATTTCATCATTCCCTATTCAGCGACAATAAAATATTTGCAAAATGTTATCCGAACTCAAGCCTAAAATCAATTTAAAAATACCGATGCTTATTTTTTCTCGGCTGGCTCTTCCTGCTGTTCAGAAAACCCCTGTCCCGCACCGTCCTGTTTTGTTGCGAAAATACGCTGACTCATGGTTTCTGCTCCGACGGAGGATAAAAGGACATGATTGGAATCAAGCACAATGATGGCGCGGGTTTTTTTCCCTTGGGTCGCGTCAATGAGTCTGCCGTCGTTTTTAGCATCTTCACGAAGCCTGCGCATGGGTGAAGATGCAGGATTTAAAATTGCGACAACGCGTGAAGCGATGACAAAATTACCATTCCCGATACGGATAAGGCTTTCTTTTTGCATACCTTCCCCTTACTCCAGATTTTGGACCTGCTCACGGCATTTTTCAAGCTCGTTCTTATAATCGACGACAATCGCAGACACGGAAAAATCCTGCACTTTATTCCCGCACGTATTGATTTCCCTGAAGCATTCCTGCAAGGTAAAATCAAGTTTTCTTCCTGCGTCCTCGGCATTATCCAAAAGTTCGGACAAACGCTTCATATGGGCTTCCAAACGGGTGCATTCCTCACTCACATCCAATTTATCCGCCATAAGCGCGATTTCCTGCAAGAACCTGCTCTCGTCAAGAACAGCTTCCATGCGCTGCAAAATTTCCTGGACCCGTTCACGCACCGCTTGAAAACGGTTTTCCTTCACTTCGGGGGCCATGCTGTTTATTTGCGCAAGCCACCCGCCCATTTTCTCAAAACGGTTTTCAAGGTCGGTTTTTAAAGCCTTCGCCTCTTCTTCGCGCGAAGCATTCCAATCCATTAAAGCCGTAAGCAGGCTTTCTTGGGCGAACTCCACCAATTCTTCACTTGCTTCTTCCTCGTTCCCAAGCCAAAGAGTCGGAATTTTCAATAGGCTGTTATAATCGATTTGATAGGCTTCGCCCCGTTTTTCAGCTAAATTTTTCAATTCCGCCAACATGGCGTCAGCTTGCGCGTGGTCAAAGGAAACAAGCCCTTTTTGGTTTATTTCCTGCAAAGTGACAGAAATTTCAACACGTCCGCGGGCGGCATGCTGACGCGCAGTTTTTTCAAAACGGCTTTCAAAAGGCCGCAGCAAAGCGGGCAGTTTCCATTTAATATCCAAAAATCTGCCGTTCACACTGCGGATTTCACAAATGAGAGAATACCGTTCATTATGCCGGACCGAACGTCCAAAGCCGGTCATACTGCGTAAAATTTTCATAAATTATCCTTAGTTCGCCTTTTATCATCAGTTATTGATTTGTTCCACATAAAGCACGGAGTTTTCAACACGGACAGGCTTTACGGCAAGCAGTTCACGGGTTTGAGGAGCGTTTTCAAGGCGGCACGCAACATAAAACTCATTCCAGCCGCTTTTTGTACCCACATCCAAACTTAGACGCATTTCTTTTTTTTCAAGCATAGCAGACAAAAAATGCTCTTTCTTTGCTTCAATTTCAGCCCGGACTTTTTGGGCATGCTCTTGTTTCACATGTTTTTCAAGCTGTCCCTGCAAATTTTCCGCCTTTGTCCCTTTTCTTGCGGAAAAAGGAAAAACATGGGCGTAGGTGAACGGCAAAGCCTTAACCAAAGCGAGCGTTTCAGCCAATTCCGCTTCCGTTTCGGCAGGAAATCCCATTAAAAAATCGGCACCGAGCCCGAACGTGTTCCAAAATGATTTAATCTTGCTGATTTGCTCCGCCATGTATTCAGGCGTATAATGCTCTCTTCCCATTCTTTGCAGAACACCGGGCGAACCGCTTTGCAGAGACAAGTGCAGATGCGGGCAAAGCAAAGAACTTTCCGCCAATGTTTCAAGCCCCTCATCATTCAATTGCGCCGGCTCCAAGGAACTGAGCCTGATTCTCGCCCTTCCTTTCCATTCAGCCCCGAATTCACGTTCAACCCTACGCAAAAAACCCCAAAAATCAAGCTTGTCAGCGGAATATTGACGCAAATTAATTCCGGAAATCATAATTTCACAAAATCCCGCCTCAAGCAAGCGCCCAAGTTCTGCCAAACTCTCCTTTAAAGGACGGGAACGCGCCTTGCCCCTTGTATACGGCACAATGCAATACGTGCAAAAATGGGAACAACCGTCCTGAATTTTTAAAACCGGACGGGAACGGGTAAAACCTTGTATGGAAAAATCGGGATAAACAGTATTTTTTTCCGTCAATTCCCGCGGCAGTTCAAAAGGGTGATAATGCAGCAAGTTCCATTTCGCCGTCTGGCTTATGCAGGCAAGCACATTTTCAAAACAAAAGTCCTCCGGTTCCGCACTGGCGGCACAACCTGTGACAATGACTTTTGTCCGGGGCGTTTCCCGCAGAATTTTCCGCACCATTTGCCGTGCGTCCGCAACACCCTGCGCGGTCACGGCACAGCCGGACAGCAAAATCAAATCCGGAATTTCATCTTTTTCAAAAATTTCCCTCGCTCCAAGTCCCTGCCAATATTCCCGTACGGACTGGGATTCATATTGGTTGACTTTGCACCCGTAGGTCAAAATCTGAAAACTAAAACTCATCGTCTTTTCCCAGAATTGTCAGCGACTGCACTCTTGACATCAGACTGCTGTCGAAGCCCTCCAGTTCCTCGCCCGCATAGAGGGTCGTAATAACCGTTTTCCCGACGATGAAGCGTCCGAATTCATCAATACGTATCCCCCACATATTGTGCAGCATCACGGCCTTGTTTTCAAACTGTCCCACATATAAACCGATATGCCCGGGAAGATAGAGCACTGTTTGGAACGGAACCGCCTGCGCGCGGATACGCTCTTCTTTTTCCTTATCGGATAAATCCGTCAGCATGATGCGCTGCCCCGCTTTCGCCTGCTGTGCGGAGTTGCGGGGAAGCCAGATTCCGAAAGGCGTAAACAAATCCTGCAGCGTGGAAGAACAATCGCGGTTATTGTACATTCCGCCCCAACCGTATACATTTCCCATAAGCTGTTCCGATAAGCGGGCGACTTCGCCGGCTGTCAACACCAGAGGCATTTTTACCGCAGCGTCTTTTGAAATATGGCAATGCTCGATGCGGGCTTCGCCGTATTCGCTGCGCAGCGGCACGGCAACGGTGTATCCATAGGGATTTTCAGCAACCAAAGGAAACACGGAACCTAAAGAAACAGATTCCTGCAGAACGGAACTTTTCACCAAAGCGTTATCTTTTGTCACGGCAACATAATCTGCCGCATTTTTCCACAAATCCTCCGTTTCGGGCGAGGTAAAGGCAATATGTTCGCTATGCGCCCAGCCGCTGGCGTTTGCCGCTTCCACATAATACCATGCATGGTCGTAGGAAAGATGAAAAACCTTTACCGCCGTTCCTGTTTTCAAAATTGAATTTTGAAACATATCGAAAGGATAGGCTTGTCCCGGTTTTTTGGGATTGATAAAATAAGGTTTATCCGTGGGAGCCAGACGCAAACTTGTGTCTTTTATGACCAAAGCGTTTTTGGCAACGGAAGGGAAACGCTCATATTGCGCATTATGAGCCAAGTTTTGATATTCTTTGTCAGACCAGCGGCGCAAATTTTCCGCATAGCCGCGCTTTTCACCTGCAACCTGAACATAAGAACGAAAAAAAGCCAAATTTCCCGCATACGGTTTGTTCTGTTTCCAAGCGGCTGTGAAATGTTTTTTAAATTTCGCATAATTTTTTTGCTGTTCCTGAGCATCCAGCAAAACACGTTCCGCAAAAGGCAATGTATCCGCAAAAACCATCGGTGATTGCGAAATCTTTTTTTCATCGGCGACAAAAACGACACTGTCCACCGGAATTTTTTTCTGTCCGCAAGCGGTTACGGAAAGCAGACATGACAACACCAAGACATACCGAAAAATTTTCATTTTTCCTCCATTATTCATAATCGTCATAAAAAGTTATTTCCTCATCTATCGGCTGTAAAAACTCAATATCATCATAATTATCAGAAACATCCTGATTCCGTTCTTCTTTTTTATCCATTGCAAAAGGAAGCATATCCGCACGCAATAAACGTTCGTCACAAGCCAGTCGCTTGGCAAGCCAAGTATAGCGCTTTCTGATTTTATTATTTTTCACTCCCATGGCAAGCGCTTTCATTTGCCCCGCAAGCACGACCATTTTCTTTCCTCTTGTCACAGCCGTATAAATGAGATTTCTTTCGAGCATTACGAAATGCTGCATTAAAAGAGGAATGATGACAACCGGATATTCGGCTCCCTGTGATTTATGGATTGTAATGGCATAGGCAGGCACGACTTCGTCCAGTTCTTCAAAAGCATAGACGACATTGCGTTCATCAAAACGGATAACCAGTTCCCTGTCTTCGGCATTTATGATAATGATGGAACCGATATCGCCGTTGAAAACATCTTTATCATAATTATTCCTGATTTGCATGACCTTATCATTCAATTTAAAAACCTTGTCGCCCCGAACAATTTGCAACATGCTGGGATTGAGGGCTTTTTGCAGCTCTTTGTTCAGGTTCTGCGTTCCCGTGCTGCCTTTTGTCATGGGACAAAGCACTTGTATTTCTTCCGGCGAAAAACCGAATTTACGGGGTATTCTGTTTTTCACCAAATCAACGATGAGATTTGCGCATTCTTCGCCGCCCTCTTGCTTGAACATAAAGAAATCAGTCCTCAGACCGGAACGCAGATAAGGCAGTTCCCCCTTGTTGATCAAGTGAGCATTGCAAATAATATCGCTTTCAGCCGCTTGTCTGAACACTTCGACCAATTCGACAACCGGCACGGTTCCGGAAGCGATAATGTCACGCAGCACATTTCCGGGACCGACAGAAGGCAGTTGGTTGACATCTCCGACCAAAATAAGCGTCGCTCCCATAGGGGCGGCTTTAATTAAATGATACATGAGCATGGTGTCCATCATGGACGCTTCATCGACAACAAGCAAAGAACAAGCCAAAGGATTATTTTCGTTCCTTCCAAACCCTTCTTCTTTCGGGCTGAATTCAAGTAAACGGTGTATGGTTTTCGCTTCAACCCCGCTTGTTTCCGTCATGCGTTTTGCGGCTCGTCCTGTCGGCGCCGCAAGCAATACCTTTGCTCCCGCGGACTGGAAAACTTTGATAATGGCATTTAAAATCGTTGTCTTTCCGGTTCCCGGACCGCCCGTAAGCACCATCATTTTCGACCGCACGGCAGTATTCACGGCATTGAGCTGTTCTTCCGCCAATTCGATATTCATTTTGGCAAGCACGGCATCTATGCTTTTTTCGGCGTTTTTAAAACAAACGGTACGGGGAGAATTTAATAAGCGTTTCAAATAAAAAGCGATTTTTGTTTCATACACATGATGTCTGTATAGATAAACGCCCTTATGGTCGTCCAGCTTGTCAAGAACGATACGCTCTTCCTTTTCCAAATTCAGAAGCGCTTTCGCCACAAGATTGCTGTCGATGTTCAATTCGCCGGAAGTTCTTTCAATAAGCTTGTCTTCGGGATAATAAATATGCCCCTCGCCGGAAAGTTCCATTAAAGTATACAAAAGCCCCGCTTCCGCCCGCAATAAACTATTGCTGTCAAAACCGAGTCTCATGGCGAGCATGTCAGCCGTGTGGAAACCGATGCCAAAAACGTCCATTGCCAAACGGTAAGGATTTTCTTTCACAATATCGAGAGCATGCTTTTCATAGTGCTTATAAATCCTAAACGCAAAAGACGCTCCGATACCGTGCTCCTGCAAAAAAACCATCAATTCCCGAACCCCCTGATGTTCCGCCCATGAAATTTTCACAGCAGTCAGACGTTTCTGCCCAAAACGGGGAATTTCAAGCAATTTGTCAGGCTCGTTATCTAAAATATTGAACGTATCGCCGCCAAACCGGGAAACGATTTTTTCCGCCCATTTGGGACCGATTCCGCGGATACAGCCTGAAGCCAAAAAAGCGCGTATCCCCTCGGCGGAAGACGGGCGTTCTTCGACATAACTTTCCATTTGCAGCTGCCGTCCGAATTTCGGATGAACGATATACTGGCCTTTTGCCTTGATCTGCGTTCCCGTTTGCGGATTTTGCATGGTTCCGACCAATGTTTCAAGATCAAGCTTCTTTTCCGGACGCAAGCGAAAAATCGTATAGCCATTTTCTTCATTATGAAAAACTATACGCTCGATACTGCCCCGTATTTCAACGGCGTTGTCGGAAGAAAAAGAGCCTTGAACCTGCCTGCCCATTATGAAATTCCATTATTTTCCATACGTTTTTGCAATAGGACCATATCCATAAACGTTATCGCAGCCATTGCCTTAAGAACGGGAACAATGCGGGGAATGGCGCAAATATCATGCCTGCCCCCAATGGACAGCACAATATTTTCACCTTGCTTTGAAACGGTTTTTTGCTCCTTGGCGACCGAAGGAATAGGCTTCACATATGCCCGCGCAATAATGGGCTGTCCGTTTGAAATACCGCCCTCGATACCGCCCGCATGATTGGACGCATAACAAAGGTTTCCCTCATCATCATACTGCAAACCGTCATTATTTTTTGAGCCGCGGCTCGCGGCGACAGCTGTTCCGTCACCGATTTCAACAGCCTTAACCGCCCCAACCCCCATAAGGGCATAACTCAAACAAGCATCCAGCTTTTGAAAGACAGGCTCTCCAAGCCCTGCCGGAACACCATGAGCTTCAATGCAAACAACACCGCCAAGCGTATCCAAATCCTTACGGACTTCCTCGATACGTTTTTGCCAATGATTGACCACTTCGACATTGGGCGCGAAAAATTGCCTTTCACCGCAGGAAGATAAAGAAATTTCACCGAAATCTTTCGCATAAATGCCGTCTATGGCTTCCGTATAGGCAAAAATTTCAATACCGATTTTTTTTAAATAAAGCTGGGCAAGCGCTCCGCCCACAACACGGGCAATGGTTTCACGTCCGGAAGAACGCCCTCCGCCTCTCGGGTCGCGAAACCCGTATTTCATATCATAGCCCCTGTCGGCATGTCCGGGTCTGTAACTGTCTGCAAGTTTTGAATAATCCTGTGACTTCTGATTTGTGTTTTCAATAAAAAATGCAAAAGGTGTTCCGGTTGTCCTTCCTTCGTAAACGCCCGATAAAATTTTTATTTTATCCGCTTCATTCCTTGTGGTTCCCGCCGCACCGGCAAACGCATTGTTCGGTTTGCGCTTGTCAAGTTCAGCCTGGATAAATCCTTCGTCAACCTCAATTCCGGCAGGACAGCCGTCAATGACTCCGCCTATGCCCGGACCGTGGGACTCCCCGAAAGAAGTCAATCGAAAAAGAGAACCGAAAGTATTGAACATATATCACCCGCAACGTTTTTATAAACCGATCATTTCAAAAAATCCGCATACTGTTTAAGAACCAAGTCCGCTTCCCGTTCCAAGCCCTCATGCTGCTGCAAACGGTAACGGCAAGCCTCAAGATATAAGGACAACCGTGCACTGTGAAGTTCGCTCATTTCTTCCGCAAGGCTCTTATCCGTGAAAGCGGGACGCTGATCTTTCTTCAAATCCCTGTTCAGCCGCTGCACAAGCTCTTGCACGGGAACGTCAAGAAACACCGTAAAAAAAGATTGTTTCAGACATAGTCTGTTCTTTTCCCGTAAAACAATCCCGCCGCCGCAGGATACGACGGCTTGCGATTGCGGCATTTCCGAAAGGATTTCCTCTTCCCTCTGCCGAAAAGCTTCCCAGCCGTTTTGAGCGACAAACTCTGCAATGCTTCGCTTTTCCTTATTTTTAAACACCTCGTCAGTATCGAAAAAAGCGAAATCAAGCTTCTTGGCAAGAAATGTTCCAAGGGAAGTTTTTCCGCTTCCGCGTAAACCGATAAGAGCTAAACTTTTAAATGCATGCATCATAATCCGTATCTGAAAAAATTTTGTGAAAAAAATATTACTAAAAAGATTATCGTATAGCAAGTTCAAAGAATTTTAAAAAAATTTTAAAGAAAAAAGGAGCAAATGCTCCTTTTTTCTTTAAGTGTGTTATGATTCCTGCGCAAACCGCGGCACGACAACACGCCGTCCGTACATGAAACGCTCTCCCCACCAAGAACCGTCAAGAGGTTCAAGCTTCACCCGGCTTCTCGCATTAGGGGAATGGATAAATTTATTGTTGCCCGCATAAAGCCCTGTATGCAAGCCGTTAGGGGAATTACGGGTGCGAAAAACAACAATGTCACCGGCTCTCAAATTATTTCTTCCGATTTTTTGCCCTACTTTCGCCTGTGAGGTCGTAACGCGAGGAATATTGATGCCATGCTGCTTATACGCCCAGTAAATAAGCCCTGAACAATCGAAACCGGTACGGGGGGATTCGCCGCCAAGCCTGTAACGCTGTCCTATCTGCGTTGCGGCTGTGCGCACGACCTGATTGCTGATTTGCGAATAATTCGCACTATCAGAACCTAAAGAAAAAAGCGTGTTGTCTTGCCTGCCTACGGCAAAATTCAGATTAGGCAAGCAGCCTGCCAGAAAAAACAGGCACAAACCCAACAGCAATAAAATATTTCCAAACGGTTTTAACATAAAAGAACCTTTCGCTTATCCCGAAACTTTTTGTATACGCTCCCAAAAAAGAATGCAACGTATTTCCAAGGGCTGCGGACCAACGCTTTTTGCATTCCGCCCGCAGTCGAAGGAAACTCTTTGCGACAATTCCCCATTATTTTTCTTATCGTATGAAATCGAAATAAATTTAGTTTAACTTATTTATAACATACTTCTTGACAACATCTTTTTTTAAGGACTACAAAATTTAGAAAATCATATCATAACTTTTTACGGGGAACAGGAAACAGATGTTGTCAACAGCAATTATTCAATCTTTTCTTTATGTAGGTATCATTATCAGCTTAGGCGGTTTAATACTTGCTTCACGTTTATCCAAAACGTATCTCGCGTTTTTAGGCTTATGCATTGCTGACATCGGCTATGTCTGCATTGGTTTGTCGATACCAAACGATTCCGCATACATAGGAAGCATTGCATTAATGAGTTTCAATGCCGTTGCGCGGCTTGCGGCTTTAATTGCTTTAATAAGAATGGCAAAAGTCAGCCGGGCATTGAAACTGCCCCTTGCCGGAATAGCAAAAGAACTCCCTTATTCTTCTGTTGTTTTCGCTCTCGCTCTTTTCAGCGCCATTGAAATATCTCCTTTCTTCACCCCTGACGCAAGACATTATATACTTTACGGCGCCATACTTCTTGGCGACCCGCTCCATATTTCAAGCTACGGAATAGCGGCGATTGTCACGCTGATCAACATCGCCAAACTTGTGATGACTCTTTTCATTGTCCATTCTCTCTTTCAAGGAAATTCCTATTCCCATAAAACGGAAAACGCATGGAACGATTTCAAAACAAGCCCGCTTTTGCTTCATCTCCTCTTTGCGGTTCTTGTTATTTTCGGATTAGGTTCCCATGAATTTATCCATTACCTGACAACAACATATGCACAAAATACTTTCAGCCAGCAATTCCCCGATTTTACGCTGACATGGAAAACAGAAACCCTTATCCTTTATATGGGTGCGGCGCTTGTTCTTGCCGGCGGTTTCATTCTTCCCTGCTTGCGCAAACCGCTTGCTTTTGTCATTGCCGCCGTTTCTTTCATCTTCGCCGCGCTTGACCATTCAGGCTCAGCCCTTTCTTATTTCTTTGCCGTTCTTTCCGGATTTATGGCAATGATCATCACCCTTTATTCCTTTGGATACATCAAACATAACGAAACAAGCTATTATGCCTTGCTCCTTTTGATGTTCGCTTCCATTTTAGGATTACTGACAAGCGAAAATTCAGGTTCTTTCTTTGTTTTTTGGGAAATCATGACGTTAAGCTCCTATGTCCTTGTCGCTTTCGACGATACCCCAAAAGCGCATTATGCGGCAAAAAAATATTTTCTCATGTCCGGCATCGGGGCGGTGATCATGCTTCCTGCTTTGCTTATGCTGCAGCTGCACAATGCACAGGAACTATATGCCCTGCTCACAGCCGAAGAAGCAATAAACGTGTTTCTTTACGTCTGCCTTATCGCTCTGTTCATCGGCTTTGGCGTTAAAGCCGGTGTTTTTCCGTTCCATTCATGGCTTCCCGACGCCCACCCCGCCGCGCCTTCCTCTGTTTCCGCTCCTCTTTCCGGCATTCTTACCAAAACGGGCTTATATGGAATGCTCTTTTTCTTTTCAACGTTTTTAGGGTTCGGACTTTTACAAAATTCCCTCGTCTGCCCGTTCTTCAAACTCCCCTCAATAGGCGTCGTCCTTATCCTTTTGGGCATTATCACCATGTTTTACGGGGAAATCAAAGCCTACCAAGCAATAGAAATCAAACGCCTTTTCGCCTATTCCACCATCGGGCAGATCGGTGAGATTTGCATGACACTGGGCGTTTTCTCCTATCTTGCGACGACAGGGGCATTATTCCACATTTTCAACCATGCGGTCATGAAAGATTTGATATTCCTTTGCACAGGCGTTTTCATTCTCCGTTCCGGCTTCACCAAAATCGAGGATTTGAAAGGACTCGGCAAAGTAATGCCTTTTACCGCCAGCTGCATGGTTATCGGCTTGCTTTCCATTTTGGGTCTGCCCCCTTTGGCAGGCTTCAACAGCAAATTCATCATGCTTTTGGGTTTGGCGGAATACAGCCCTTATTTAGCCGCCCTCATGCTTCTTGCAAGCTTCATCGGCTGTGTGTACTACACAAGAATCATCCGTATCCTTGTTTTTGAAAAATACACCGGACCGCAAGTTGCCGACGCAACTCCCGCAATGAAGGCAGCCTTGGGCGCACTCGCTTTCCTCTGCGTCCTTTTCGGAATTTATCCGGAACTTGTTCTCAATACGCTCATTGCTCCGGTAACCGATCTTATCGCAGGCAAAGGCGGTTTCAACCTTTCCGGTCAAGGTCTTGACCTTGTCAGCCTGACCACGGTCACATGGAAAAGCCCCGCCCTTATTATTGTACTCGGAGCGGTTTTACCTGTCATTCTGCGCAAAAATCCCATGCAAAGCGGTATCGCAAGCGTTTTCGTGCTTGGTTTCGCAAGCGTTGCTTTGCTTGTGACCATGGGTCAATATGACACCCTGTCCTGCATTTTTGCACTCGGCATCACAGTAATCGGAGCGACAACAGCTTGCTATTCCATTGGATACTTGGAACATAACCACGCCCAATGGCGTTATTACGCATCTTTCCTCTGCATGTGCGGCGGTTTGGTCGGCGTTGCGACTTCCTCGAATTTGTTCAGCTTTTTCTTCTTTTGGGAAATCATGAGTTCGTGGACTTTGTATTTTGTCATTATTCATGAAGAAACCCGTGAATCCCTTTGGGAAGGCTTTAAATATTTCCTCTTCAATATGATTGGGGCTGGTTTCCTCTTCCTTGGCGTGATTTTAACC
>DONZ01000027.1 GCA_003512875.1 Desulfovibrio sp.
CTGATTTAATCCTGCTAAAATCTGCTAAGATATTCCCTTGAAAATATTTACTTTTTCAAGGGAATATGCTATTAAAAACTCAAAAAGCAAGGGATATTTTCTCCTGTTTTTTTGAGTTTTTTTATTTTTGGGAGAGGGCTATGGCAAGTCATATTTTAGAAATTGCGGAAAATAATCGTTATCTTTCAATCGCTCACGGGAATGTTTGCGTAAAAGAGCAGGAAAAAATAATAGCGCGTATACCTCTTGATATGCTTGCTTGTGTGATGCTTACGGCACAAGGGGTGACGGTGAGCAAGACTTTTTTAATGAGCATGGGAGAGGCGAATATTCCTGTGCTTATTATGGGGAGCAATTATTTGCCCGTGTCCATGGCTTTGCCTGTGAGCTCGCATTATCGGCATTTAATTGTTGCGCAGGAGCAGGTTAGGGCAGGCGAGGTGATAAAAAAACAGATATGGCAGAAAATAGTGATTGAAAAAATCCGTAATCAAGCCGAGGCATTGGAAAAATGTGTTTTGCCCCATGACAGCGCTGTAAAAAAGCATGTTGAGAAGTTAAAATTCTTAGCGCAAAGGGTGCGTTCCGGGGATAAGGACAATAAAGAGGGACAGGCGGCTCAAATTTATTGGCAGGCTTTATTTGGAAGAGGATTTCTCCGTGATGTGGAAGAAGAGGGGATCAACTCTTTTTTGAATTATGGCTATGCCGTTGTGCGGGCGGTTTGTGCAAGGGCTTTATGCGCAAGCGGGCTTTTGCCGCTTTTTGGCGTTCATCACCATAACCAATTCAATGCGTTTTGCCTTGCGGATGACATTATGGAGCCATTCCGTCCTTTTGTCGATTGTTTGGTTTATGAATATGTGCAAAAAAATGAAGTGCTTGTTCTGGATACGCAAGCAAAGCGTTTTTTATCCTCAATTTTGCAGAACCCGTTTTATTTGCAGAAAGAGGAAAGCACTCTTTTGCCTCTTGTGTTGAAAGCCGCGCAGGGAATTTATAAAAGTTATTGCGCCAAAGAGGTTCTTTTGGAATTTCCGCATTTAAAAGAGCAGTAACTGCTGTATGGCTTGAAATTCTTGTTGTTCATTTCTCTTTTTCTTTTTTCCGAAAAAGTTTCTTGTCAGCCCGTACTGTCTGTCCGTGATGAAAAAGACGGAAACTTCGCCTTCTTCCAAAAGACAAAGTCCCACTTTTTCCGCCATGCGTTCCGCCGCAGCCATGTTTTCGCACGGCCGCAGATAAACAGAGAATTGCTTTCGGATAAAGCCGAGTTCGAGCAAATTGTTTCTGAACTGCGTCGCCTTTCGCATTTGTGTTTTTGTCAGCACCGGCAAATCGAACATGACCAATATCCACATGATCGTATACTCGGTGGGCTTTTGTATGTATTTATATTTTCTTGCCATTCCATAATTTTTTATGTTTGCCGTTTATTTTTCCAAAGGGGCTGAGACTGACCTTGCGGGCTTGCAGTTCGCAGTAGGATTTTAGCCCTAAACCACCGCTTGTCCAAAGGAGAAAGTTTTCAGGATGTTCTTTAAGGGCGTTTTTTGTTCCCGTTCTTGCATCGTATATGGACGTATAAACCATATAATTTTTACCAAAATCGTTTATTTTGGCAAGCATGGTATATTCCTGCTGTCCGTTTTTGCTGATTTTGCTGACAAACGCTTTTGGAACATTGTATTCTTGAAGCTGTTGCTCTGTGAAACGCAGTTCCAAAATATCGTCTTTGCAGACGCTCCAAATAAGCTTTGCGTTTTCTTGCTGCCAGCCGGGTTTAAAGTTCGGATTGGCGGCGTCAATGCTTTTTATGCATTCCCAGCCGATTTTTCCTTTTTGTTTGCCTTCGGTATGAACATAAAAATCAACATGGTGGTTGCTGTCCGGTTCATAGCCGCATTGCTGCTTTTCCCGGATATTGACAAGAGTGAATTTTTTCCCCACAGGATATTTTTTGCCGATATGGGCAAGACGTATGGCTTCCTGCACAAGGTTTTGTTCTGTCATGGCTGTTTCTTTAAGACCTTGCAGGCGGTTTTCGGCATTTTTTTCCATAAGGCTTTGTTCCGCCGCAAATTTTTGGGCATTGACCGCTTTTATGATTTCCGCGCATCGTTTGCGGATTTTTTGCACATCAGGGCTTGTGCCCAAATTTTCTGCAACAGCGATTTTTTCCAGTTTGCCGAAGCTGTCGATATTTCCCAAAGAACGCATATAGGTTGCCGTATGGAGTCCTTTTTTCTCGTCATAATCTAAAATTCGGATGGCTGTTTCATTATGGAGCTGTGTATTGGTATCGTGCTCCGCTTTGTGGGAAATTCTGATTTCCTTGAGCGTTTCCAACACAAGTTCGCGGAAGCTTTTATGGTCCGGATTTTTAGGGGAAAGCCGGAACGGCATGTTGATAATGCTTTCATCTATTTCTTTGCCCTGTTTTCTTGCTTTGTACATTTTAAGGGCGAGGGAACGGGTGACGGCGCAAAGCACCATGGCGTCAATGGCGTGGTGTCTGTGGTCGATGCGGGGCTTTTTTTCCCAGTCGCTGTTTTTGGATAAGTTGCCGTTTTCATCGCAATATACTTCGCCTGTTTCGTTATTGGTGAGGTATTTGGGAATATCCAGTCCCATGAGTTCGAACTCCATGCCGTCAAAACCCCACAAATGGCGGAGCTGCGCGGTCATGCCGCCGCGGATTGCCAAAATATCGGGGCAAACGGCATGCAGGTACCGCAAAGCCGCTTTTGCCATGTAACGGGAATCCTGCAGGCGTCTGTCGGCATAATCTTCGTCTTTTTCGTCCCCTAAAAGAATGAAGCGGTCTTTTGCTTCGGCGGTGAAACGCCAAGCTTTGTTTTCAGGCAGTGTTTCCAAATGTTTTTTGATTGCCTCTTCACGGTCCGCAAAATTTTGTCGGATAAAATCATAGGCAAACGTATCGCTTTTTACATTGTTAACCGTTGTCAGCACAAGATTGCAGAAAGAATTGGTCCCTCCTGCGGTCTGCGGAATGATATGGTCGATTTCATAAGCATTGAGGTCTGAAATTCTGAGGTTCGCCTGCGTATAAATATCTTTATAGCCTTGTTCTTTTAACAGTTTATATTTTTTGCGGTTTTTGTCAGTGACCGCATAGCCGTTTTTCAGGAGTTCCTCGTCAATGATTTTATTGTATTTTTCATTGGCAAGGCGTTGTTTTTCCAATTTGTCACGCTTTTTTTTCGACATTCCGAAATCACGGGCGACTTCCAGTTTTATCATTTCCGGTTTGCCGTATAATCTGATGATTTCGTTGATAACTTTACGCAGCTGATTGAGTATGGAATGGACGACAGGATTGGCTATGCGTCCGATTTTTTCTTCTTTTGCCGTTCTATCCAAATGCCATGGGTGTATGGGCAAAATTTCATCGTGCAGAATTTCTCCGTAATAGGGGAGTTCGTCATAACGCTTTTGCTCTTGGTTTTCCCGTGTGAAGCCGCAGGCTTTGACAGCTTCGTAATAGGTGGGAGCCTGCCAAATTCCATTTTCTTCATAACCTTCGATAAGTTTTTTCAAAATTTGTCTGCTTGCTTCTTTGCCCAGCATGGTTCTGTCTTTGGGCAGGCTGTTGAGGCAGGCGTAGAGTTTTCTTTCATCTTCGATTCCAGATAAATTCAATTTTTCCATGCAGATATGCAAAAAATCCTCTTCGTCGTAAAGCACGGGCTTAGCGGGGTTAGCTTTGGGATTGACGGGGTCTGCAATAAATTCCATAAGCCCGTCCTGCTCTTCTTCCGATAACTGCCAAAATGCGGGAATATCGGCAAAAGCTTTGATATGGGCAAAGGGCTTGATCGCTTTTATTTCTTCGTCTTCGGCATAAACATTGATACTGAGGATTTTTTCATCCGTGTAGGTTTGGAGCGTTTTTTTGATAAGGGTTTTATTCAGGCTTTCACCCTGCATGAGCATTGCAGCCAGTTTATCCCGCATTTCTCTGGTGAGTTTTTGGGTGGAATTTTCGGTTTTATAGCGTATGTTGTTGCATTGCTGATAGATTCGCAGCTGTTCCGCGAGCCTGTGCATTTTAGGCAGTCTGCCGCCGGTTTCGGGAAGCAGGGAACAAGGGGCGTTGGCATAAGGCGCCCTTGGGAAATCCATAAAAATGCAGTCATAAATTTTTTTGATTTGTTCGTCAGAAATGTTGAAATGCGGGGCTTGCCTGCTCATCAAGTCACGGTAATCCCGCTTTACAAGGTAGCGGGGCACAGAAAAAGGCACTTTATCCGCAATAAATTCTTTGCGTTGGCGTATGCAGCCGTTTTCTTGCAACTGCTTGTAAAGATACTCGGAAAGGGTTGTTTTTTCTTTGTTCAGGGCTTGCTCTAAGAGTTGATAGCGGTTGAGGCTCTTCTCTGATTTTTCTTCCTCGTCCGTTTCTTCAATAAAGCCCGCTCCGCGAAGTTTGGCGGTATGCATGATACAAAAGCCAAGTTCATGGGCGGAGTTTAAAGGCTCCTGCATGGCTTTTGCCCGCAAGGCATAGGGAGCGGAACGCAAACCGAGCTCAAGGTCGGATCGCTCTTTGGGCAGTAAATTATATTCCTGCAGTAATTGTATCAGCTGTTTTTTACGGGCTTTTCTGTGTTTTTTGCTCTTGCGCTGGGAACGTAAAATACGGCGTTTTTCCGCACCCTCCGGGCAAGAACAGATACGTACGCCTGCGTCCAATATTTTTTCATAGGAGTTGATGTCATTTAAATCTTTTGCTTCCGGAGCTATTTTGATAAGGGCTGTGCCTATGGAACTGATACCTAAATCTATGCCTAAGATATATCGTAATGCCATAAAATTTTCCTTGCTTTGTATCTGTTTTCTTGTTACAAAAAGTTGTCTGATTGATTTTAGCAGGATTAAATCAGATAGGCAATAAAACAAATGTAATTTTTTTTTAGAAATTACATGTAAAATTTAGAAAGTCCCCGAGGGGGCTTTCTTTTTTTATGGTTTTGGGTGCTTTTTGATTTTCGGCGGATTGCTGCGGGGGTATTATCGCAGATTTTTATTTATGCGTTTTTTTTATGGATAGTTATTGATTTTTTTTTATCAGACCGCTTGACAATGAATGCGTTTTCGACAAAAATAAAGGTAAGGATAGTATTTTTTAGGAAAGACTTTTTGTTTTGCATGCACGGGCATGCGGAATGAAAGGCTTTTTCGGCGGTGTTTTTTGAACGCTTGTTTTTGAATGAGTTTGCCGTTTTCATATGCTTTTTGTTTCGAGTTTTATTCTTTGAAATATGAGATGGCGCAAAAAACAGTGCGGGATACTTTTCATGTTGCGGGGGAGCGTGTTTTTACACCTCGATATTTTTATTTTCAACATTTTTTATTTTCAGCAAAGGGCTATACCATGTTATCAACTATGAATTTTTGCCAGTCTTACACTCAAAAGGAGTACAAAGCACTTGCGAGAGATGCGCGTATTAAGCTTTTTAATTTGCAGCAGCAGTGCATGGCGCAAAAAGTTCCTGTGATTATTTATGTTGACGGCGTGAGCGGCACGGGAAAAGGTTCTTTTGTGAATTTATTGTCCGAATGGTGTGATGTGAAGCACCTTAAAAATTATAGTTTCTGGTTTTCTTTTGACGAAGAAAGACTTCGTCCGGAAGCCTGGAAATATTGGATGAAAATTCCTAAAGCCGGTGAATTTGCCGTGTTTATCGCGGGTATGTATGACGAGCCGATGCGTAAGCTCGCCGCAAAAGAAATTACGGAAACGGAATTTAACGAAATCATGCACGACCGTGTGGAGTTTGAGCGTACTTTGGCGCAATCGGGATATGTCATCGTAAAGCTTTGGTTCCACATCACCGCCGACGAACACAAGAAACGCATGAAAGCCAGAAAAAAACTCAATAACAAAGGCGAGATCGGCTTTTCGACCTATGATGAACAAAGCAATGAAAACTTTGAAAATCTGAACAGTGTCGTGGGAAAAATGCTGCCGCTGACCGATAAGCATTTCGCCCCATGGTACATCATTGACGCGTATGATGAGAAATTCCGCAATATCAAGGCGGTGGAAGCCATTTCAAAATGCATTGAAAATGCTTTGGACGTGAAAAAAACAGTTGTGGAAGAATTTCCGTCCATGCCGGACAACATGGAGGCGCTTTCCGGTATTTCCGTGCTCGACCAAGTGGATTTAAGCTTGTCCGTGCCGAAAGATGAATATGAAAAAGAGCTGGAAAAATTACAGAAAGATATTTATAAGCTTACCTATAAAGCTTATGAGCTTGGCATTTCCTCGACCATTGTTTTTGAAGGGTATGACGCAAGCGGCAAGGGAGGAGCCATACGCCGCCTGACGCAGTCCATCGATTCCCGTATCACGCAGGTTATTCCGATTTCAGCCCCCGGAAGCGAAGAAGCCGCTCATCACTATTTATGGCGTTTTTGGCGCCATGTGCCGCGTGCCGGTTTTGTGACGATTTACGACAGGTCTTGGTACGGGCGTGTTCTTGTGGAACGTGTCGAAGGATTTGCGAGCCAATGGGAATGCAAGCGGGCGTTTTCAGAAATCAACGCTTTTGAAAACGAGCTTATCAATAAGAAAAATATTCTGATAAAATTCTGGCTGCATATTTCTTTGGATGAACAGCTGCGCCGTTTCAAGGAAAGGGAAGCAATAGAATGGAAACGGCACAAAATCACGGAAGAAGACTGGCGTAACAGGGAAAAGGCGGATCAATACAAAATTGCCGCCAATGAAATGTTTTTACGCACAAACACCGTGCAGGCGCCTTGGTTCATCATTCCCGGCGAGAATAAGCTTTATGCCCGCCTTGAAATTCTGCGCACCTATAAACGCGTGCTTGAAGAAAGAATAAAGGAAATTAAGAAAGGCAAGAAAAAATAAAAATGTTGCTTGCGCTTGAGTGTTGTTTTTTGAAAATAGCGTTCGGGCTATGGGCAAAATCTGCCGTGAGGTTTGTTTGTGAGGATTGGATACATGTATCCAATCCTCATTTTATGCCGGAAAGGATAGTTACGGTTTTTGCCTGAATTTTTCCGCAGTTGGCGGGGAGTATTGGTATTGAATAAGATTTTTCGCTGAAAATACGGGTAACCCTGTATTGTTCGTGTTTAAGCCTGCTGTGTGGAACGTTCGCTAATGTCAAACGGAACCGCACCAACGCAGTTTTGCATAACATTCATAAATTTTTTTAGGCTCTGGATCATCACTTTTTATTTTTTGGGGGAATTATAGCTCTGCCGCTGTCCGTAAAGCTCGCAAACCCGCTGACGGCTGCCGCTCCCCCAAATCTTCCTGAACGTAAACCCGTTATGGACAAAATTTATAACGGATTTTTTATTATTTAATCTTATCAATAGGTTATTGTGCTATTAAAACGTTTTGAAAGGGCAGGGGAAAACCTTTGGAAAAGCTTTCCTTTGAAGGTTTAAATTTTGTATCGTTAATTCTTGATATGAGAAAGAAATGCTCCGGGATACCGCTTTATAATTGTTTTGTCAGCTTTTTGCCGTGGGTTTTCATTCTTCCGCGTCAAGGCTGACAAATTGGAATGTTGTGACGTCGAAAAGCCCTTGCGGGGTAAGTTTCAAGTCAGGAATAACGGGCAGAGCAAGGAAACTTAAAGACATGAACGCGTCTGCCTTATCCCAAATCTGATAGTGGTCTTTGGCGAGCTTATAAAGATGTTTCAATGCCGTTGCAACGATTTCGGGTTCTTGCATACTCATAAGCCCCCCAATGGGCAAAGCCAGCTTCGTCAAAATTTTTCCTTGGCTGATCATTGCGATTCCGCCGCCCATTTTTTCGATTTCCTCAAGAGCTATGCGCAAATCCTCATCGTTATCGCCTGCGGCGACAATATTATGGCTGTCGTGGGAAATGCTTGTGGCGATGGCTCCGTTCTTCAGTCCGTATTCGCCATGCAGAAGTCCCAACCCGAATTTTCCTGTTTTTTTGTGGCGTTCCACAACGGCAAGCTTGAGCATGCCTTTGTTTCGGCTGAAATCAAAATTGCCGTCCGCATCAACGGCGATGTCCGCAATTTCGCAGGCTGTGAGCAAAGAATGGGGTAAAAGGCGTATGACGCGGGCTTTTTTTGAAGGAATATGCAATGTCAGATCCTTGGGCAGTTCCGCATGCATGCTGTCCTGCATATTGTCGGTCAGCTGCTCCAGCTTCGCATTGTATTTCTTGCTGCCCGCGGCGATATACTTTCCGTTTTCGGCCGCCAGTCTGCCTTGGATGTAAACGGCATGGGGCATGCATTTTTTCATGTCTTTCACCAGCATGAAACTCGCTTCCATGCCCGGGGCTATAGCTCCTTTGTGCCTTATTCCGTAAGCTCTTGCCGTGTTTATGGTCGCCATGCGGACGGCGTCGATGGGGGTGATACCGTGTTCAATGGCGAGGCTGACGGAATTGTTGATATGCCCCCTGCGCATGATGTCGATACATTGCTTGTCGTCCGTGCAAAAAAGGCAGTTTTGAATGGTATGGCTGTTCACGGCGGGCAGAAGATTTACCAAATCGTGGGCGGCGGAACCCTCGCGGAGAAGCACGTACATGCCGCGGCGTATCCTTTCCGCGGCTTCTTCCGC
Organism: Desulfovibrio sp.; assembly: GCA_003512875.1. GTDB lineage: Bacteria > Desulfobacterota > Desulfovibrionia > Desulfovibrionales > Desulfovibrionaceae > Taurinivorans > Taurinivorans muris. The sequence goes on from DONZ01000027.1 coordinate 8,623, forward strand.
CGTGGTGCATTCATGGTCGGTGCTCACCCCGGAAAGAACATACATGTCAAGGTCTTTTCCGTGCACCTGCGGGGCGTGTCCGTCAATAATCCTGCCGTTTTTATATGCCAGTTCAAGTTTTTCAAGGACGCTTTCATCCTGCATGAGCACACCGGGAACATTCATCATTTCGCCAAGACCGAGGACGTTTTCTTCCATGATGAGTTCCGCAAGGTCGAGGGCGGAAAGGTTTGCGCCGGAACATTCAAAGGGCAGGGCGGGCACGCAGGAGGGGAGCATGATTTTCACATCCAAAAGGCTTTGCCTTGCGCTTTCAAGCATATAGCGTATGCCGTCTGTTCCCTTGACATTGGCTATTTCATGAGGGTCGGCGATGACGGTTCCTGTTCCGAAAGGAATGACCAGCTCCGCAAATTTTTCCGGACAAAGCATTGAAGATTCAATATGCACATGGGCATCAAAAAATGCAGGCAGAAGATAGGCGTTTTCAGCGTCAAAAACTTTTTTTGCGTACATGTCTTCGCTGAACCCGACAATAATTCCTTTATGGACGCAAACGGAGCCATGAAAAAACGTTCCGCTGAAAACATCGGCGATTTGGGCGTTGTCGATACGTAAGTCTATGGCGGTATTGTCTTTAATGTCTTGCATAATATCTTGAATTTTTGAATAGTTCAGCATAAAATACCTCGCAGGCTCTTTGTTCTTCCAAAAAGAATTTTACTCTATCGCAGCAGAAAAGCAAAGGAAAAATTTATGCCCCGATTATATTACATAACAACGAAAACAAAGGAAGAGGCAAAAAAAATCGCCCGTAAACTGCTGCAGGAGAACTGCATTGCGGGAGCGAACATCTTTCCGATAGAAAGCCTTTATTGGTGGGAGGGGGAAATTTGCGAGGGAGAGGAATACGCCCTTGTCATGCAAAGCGTGAAAGAAAATTCCGCAAAAATCGAAGAATGGGTGAAAACATTGCATAGTTATAAAATTCCTTGTATAGTTTCTTTGGAACTTGCCGGTGGCAGCAAGGATTTTTTTCACTGGATAAAAACGAATACGAAATAAAGGGAGGCGGGCATGAGTATCCATATCATGGGTTCGGTGGCGTTTGACAGAATTTTATCGTATAAGGGCGACATCAACGATCTGCTTTTGAAAGATAAATTCAATACGTTGAGCATTCTTATGCTTATTGACAGAATTGAGGAAAAACAAGGCGGAACAGCGGCGAATATCGCATATAACCTTGCCATGCTTCAAGAAAAACCGCATATTTATACGTGTGTCGGCTATGATTTCGCAGCCTCTTATAAAAAGAAGCTGCAAGCCCTGCAAATCAATCTTGACGGTGTGCGAACGCTTGAAAAGGAATTGACGGCTTGCTGTCATGCGGTTGCCGATTCCAAAGGCAATCTGATCAACTGTTTTTGCCCCGCCGCCATGAATACTCCTTGTGATGCAGACAGGCTGAACGTTGCCAAGGCAGGCGATTATGGTATCGTTTCCCCCGGAAACGCCGAAGATATGGGCAAATTTCCAAAGCTTTTCAAAGAAAAAGGTATCCCGTACATTTACGATCCGGGTCAGCAAATTCCAGCCGTAAGCAAGGAAAATCATATTGCAGGCATTGACGGGGCTGAAATTCTTATCGGCAATGATTATGAAATAGCCCTTATTTCCGAACGTACGGGTTTATCCAAAGACGAGCTTCTCAGCCGTGCAAACTATGTGGTTTCGACTCTTGGCGAGGGCGGCTGCCTTATTTCCCAAAAAGGAAAGGCGGATATTGCCGTGCCTGCTCCGAAGATCAAAGGATTGGTCGACCCCACGGGCGCAGGCGATTCCTTGCGCGCAGGCCTGCTGAAAGGCTTGACCATGGGCTTTGATGTTGAAACCGGTATAAAAATGGGCAGCGTCTGCTCCGCTTTTTGTATCGAAAAATATGGAACGCAGGAGCATTCTTTTGATATTGAAGGTTACAGAGCCCGTTATCAGGAGAATTACGGACCTTGTCCTTTATGAAAATGCCCGCTGCGGGCTTTTAATTTTTTTTCAATATATTAAATTTTTGCTTTAGTCCGATATGGCAAGTAATGAGTAATGTGTTGAGAGTTGTATGTTAGAAATACGCAATATTTTAGACAGCCAGCCTGTGATACAGGATGAAATGCTCACATCCGAGGGTGTGTGCGTTTGGATCGTGTGGGGACAGGCGAACCGTCCGCAAAAAGCGACCGATATTCTGCTTGAGGCCGGCGGTCTGAATATTGTCACTCTTGTCAATCAATCCATATGGTATTTCTTCAATGCGGCTGTCGCAGTCAACAGTCTGGCAAAATTGGACCTTTGGGGGAAACAGTTCAGCGTGGGCATTACGGCGTTCACGTTTCCCGGTCAATTGATTGTCGATGTCAATCAAATAAAATTTATCAATGTTGCTGCGGAATACCGGCATTTAAAAACAGAAATAGCGAACACAAGAAGTTATATCTACATACATCCGAGTTACGGTTCCATGGCGGCAAGCATTCCCGGCATCAGCGTTTACGAAATGCAGGGGCTTGACCAGCAAAGCGATATCAGCTGGAAAATGGTTGTGGCTGAAAGGCGCCTGCCTTTTTCCGTGGAACAAGGCTGGTACGCTTTCGTGCACCCTTTGGGCAATCCCCTCGATAAGCAGTTCCAGCGCGGCTGGCAAACCCTTTTCCGCTATCTTGAGGAATTTATCCGCGAACATAAGCTGAAATATTCCATAGAAGATAATTTTCTTATCGTTCCTTTGGATAATTTGCTTGTTTTTCGCGAATGGATGCGGACAACCGCGTCTATTTATGAAATTATCCATGAACAGCATTCCGATGCCTACTGGCCTTGTTTGAACGTTGTCGTCGATAAGAACAATCTCAACTTTACGCCCGATCTGCCGCAGAGAATCAATGTGGATTGGACCGATCTTTGCCCCGATATTCCGTATTTGAGCTATAAGAACGCTTTTATTTTGGGCGAAGATTTCATCATCAAGGACATTTTGTATTCCAGTGCGAAAACAAGCGTGGACACGCTGTGCACCGTTGTTGTCAAAACGCAAAACACGGAAGCCAATCCTTTCACCGTGCTTTTGCCCGAAAGCCTTGTGCCCAACAAGACTCCTTGTTTTTACTGCGGGGCGTCCAATCATAGTCCCCGTCACTGTCCCAGCCGGAATATCGCTCCGGCAGGCGCGGATTATTTTGAAAAGCTCAGCCACATCAATCTTGCCGACATCAACAGCGCGTTTCGTGAAATTGATACGCGGATCACAAGAAACGGCGTGAAAGCCTATGATGAGATGATGGCGGAAAATGAAACGGCGGGACAGGTTTTAAAAGCTATTTTCGCCATTAACCATATTGTTCAATTACCCAATATCTGCCGTATTTGGCGGATAACAAGCCGTGACATCGAGGCGGAACCGGATTTTCCGCATGACCACGCTTCCGACCCCATGCATATCTTGCTGCAGCGTTTTATAAAATGTTCGCCCCAAGACAGCCATGCCTTTGAACGAGAATGTGTCCAGCTTGCCCATAACGACCCCAAAAATTGGCAGCTTCACTGCCTTTTGGGTTTCATCGTCATGGAAAGGGGGGATCTTGACAAGGCTGTGCAGCTTTGGATGGACGCTGACAAGCTTTGTACCATAACCTTGCACCAGGCATGGATAAAATTCCTTATCGCGCGGGCAAAGGAAATTCAGGGGCGCTATGGGGAAGCTGTTGAGATGTATCAGCATATCACGCGTACGCTGCCGACATGGCAAGACCCGCATTACCGCAGTTTGGTCTGCAATATGAAGCGGGGCTTCACGGAAAAGGTCTCCAAGGAACTTCTTGAAGTCATCAATAAAAATCCCTCATTTTTTCATAAGGTCATTTTCGATCCGGAACTTATCCGCGGGCAGCTTTATTTGATTTCCTCTTTGCAGCGGGTGTGGAAGGAAGCCTATAACAGATATTTTGTGGAAAAGGCGGCGTTGGAAGATTTGGATGCCGTCATAAAAGACTGGTTCAAGGACGATGACAATCCCATTGCGAAGCAGGCGGCGAAAGTGCGGACTTTGCTCAAACACGGCGAAATAAAAAACTATTTGCTTTTTTTGGATGTCGTCAAACAAAGACCTGCCCTTGAAGCGGAAGTCATGGAAGCCATTAATGGCGAAATTATCCGGATGAAAGACGCGTATGAAAAATGTTTGTTCAAACTGGAATTTATCCGTGACGAAATGAGCTGGTTCGCCTTGCAGAAAACACTCACCAATTTCAATCAGTTATTCAACAGCTGCGCCAAAATTTTAAACTGGGCGTTCGGCTCCGATTTCACCAATCCTAAGATTTTTAAAGAGGCGAAAGAGAATCTTGTGACGCTTGAAGCACAGGTCGCGGAGCTTGAGAAAAAACTGAAAGCATTGCAAATGGTCCGCGATACCACTTTGTTTTTTCTTTTAACCATGCGCACATTTGTAAAGCTTGTCATGCTTTTTATGCCGTTGGGCATAGTGGGTATTTTCGTGAGCGTCTTTTTCGGGGCGGAAATAGGCATGGGGCATATGCAGGGCATTATTAAAACAAATTTTTGGGCATTGATGAAAGTCGTGCTCAGTGTCACCCTGATGTTGTCCCTTGGTTTGGCATCGCTGAAAACAACGATTATTTTTGAACGGAAAAGAAAAGAAATGATAGATAAGGCGAAGAATATCCGTCAGAAAAAACAGCAGGAACGTGTTGAAAAGGCAAGAAAGTTCAGAGCGTCCATCGATGCCGCCGCTAAAAAAGACGAAAAAGAAGAATGATGTTTTTCGCAGGAGCGCAGAATATGCACAGGGAGATTGAGCGGAAATTTTTAGTGAGGAATGACGGCTGGCGGGGAAAAGCGGAACCTGTTTTATTCCGTCAGGGGTATATAGCACGGACTGTGGACAGGACCGTGCGTATCCGTGTCGCCGGCAATCAAGGCATGATCACCGTAAAAGTCAAAGTCGGTCCCATTTCCAGACATGAATTTGAATATGAAATCCCCCTGCATGATGCCAATGAATTGTTAAATTCGCTCGCTCCCGTTGAAATCATTGAAAAATACAGGTATACGTTTTCCGAATGCGGGCATGTTTGGGAAATCGATGAATTTCTCGGGGCTAATTCAGGGCTGGTCATTGCTGAGGTTGAACTGCAGTCGGAAGAGGAAGAAGTGGAATTGCCCGTTTGGGTCGGCGAGGAAGTCAGCAAAATATCAAAATATTTTAATGCCTCGCTTGTGCAGAGCCCTTACGGTTCATGGAACCATAATGAAAAGCAGCCCTAAAGAACCGGCTTGAACCTGCCGATATGAATATTGGTACTATTTCAAAGTTTAACAATAAAGGTCAGCGCCATGATAGAATACTATCGCTTTTATGAAGTTGAAACTTTAATTTCACAGGGAAAAGTTCAGGAAGCTGTTGAGGAACTGCGCGCTTTGCAGAAACTGTATCTGGAACTTGCGCAGGAAAATTCCAAACTCAAAGTGCAGCTTCATGATTTGGAAGAAATTTTAAGCATTTCACGAAACATCATTTTTGACGGAGACGCCTATTGGCTTATTTCCGGCGGGGAGAAGCAAGGTCCGTTCTGTCCCAAATGCTATCACGCAAACGGTGATTTGATCCGTATGGCTGTTCAGAAAAAAGATGAATTCACTCCAAAAACCAAGTGGATATGCCCCCATTGCCAGTTTGCCGCAGAACCCGATGTGGATGTCGAAACTGCGAAAATACCTGTCCAGCGGGCGAAAATCATTCCTTTCATGCAATGATGTTGCAATAATGCCGCCGCAATAATGTCCGTTCTTGTGAAAATACGATGAAACTTCTCGGTTCTGAGAAGTTTTTTTGTTTTAAAAACCGCTGTCCGGTTAAAAATTTTCCTTGCTGCGCATATGTTGAAATTTATGTGTTCTTTTGCTATCATTTTTCATATCGTGCGGAAAAGGACAATATTATGGCTCTACGTGAAAAATTAGGTTTTAAAGAAGAACCTCTCTATGTTATGGACGGAAACGCTTTTATTTTCCGGGGCTTTTTCGCTAATCAGCGTATGGCTCGTTCCGATTCTTTTCCTACCGGTTCGATACATATTGTGGGAAAAACCGTTTTTAAGATTTTGCGTGAGGAAAAGCCGCAATATTTTCTTTTCGTGCTTGACGGACAGGGAAAACATTTCCGCCACGAACTGTATGCGGAATACAAAGCCAACAGGCCTCCCGCTCCTGAAGAGCTGAAACAGCAGTTCGAACCGGTTAAAACCATGCTCAAACGGCTTGGAATACATGTTGCGGTTTCCGAAGAAGCAGAAGCCGACGATTATATCGCAAGCCTCGCCAAAAAATATTCCGCCGAACGTCCTGTCGTCATTATCGGCATGGATAAGGATTTAAAACAATGCCTCAATGAAAACGTGGTGATGTGGGACCCTGCCTCAAAAGAAGAAAAAATCGTCACCATGCGGTCTTTTATGGACGAAACGGGACTCATGCCCGAACAATGGGCGGACGTGCAGGCCCTTATCGGGGACAGCAGCGACAATATTCCCGGAATAAAAGGCATTGGTGAAAAAACAGCCATAAAATTGTTTCAGGATTTTCCAAGCCTTGAAAACATAAAAGAAAATTTCGGGCGTTTGCCCGCTCCCATAAAAAAGAAATTGGACGGCAATCTCGAAGCCATGTTTTTGTACCGCAAACTGACCACGCTGAATACTTCCTGCTGCAGTTTCGATTTGCAGGAAATGCGGATACGCCCCGCTGACGAGCGGGAGGTACTGGGCTTTTTCAAAGAATATGAATTAAGCTCTTTGACTAAGGATTTTGAGGGATTGGCAAAAAAACACGTTATCGCCGTTGCCGAAAGCAGCACCATGCAGGGCTCCTTGTTTTCACTCGGTGAAAAGGAAGGGAACGGAGGACGGGACGCGGCGGAAAAGCCCTTGCCGAAACCCAAGCGTGTGGAAAAAGGTTCTCTGCCCAGCGCCAAAAACAAGTGCCTCGCTTTTATCCCCGGTACTGTGCGGCAAACCCAGCCGGGAAACGAACATTTTTATTTCGCCCTTTGCCCCGTGCCAGCAAGCTTGCAGGCTATGAAAAACAACGAAAAAAAGGAAAAACAGGAGAAAACCAAGAAAGCGAAACAAGAGCAGTCAAGCCTTTTTTCTTTGCTCGGAGAAGAAAAAGCGAGTGTTTCTTCCGAGGTTTTCGCTTTGCCGTATGCGGAACGTTCCGACTATTGGTACGCCGGGGAATTTTCCGATTTAATTCCGCTTTTGCAGGAAGCCGAGCTTATTGTTTCCTGCGATGTGAAAGCCTTGTTCCATTCCTATCCTTTATTGTGGGAACATTTTGCCGATAAGAATACGCTTTTCGATTTGAGTGTTTCCGCATGGCTGCTTTCACCCGATGAAAAGAATTACACGTGGCTGAGCCTTGCGAACCGTCATGCGGCGGAACACGGCTTGTCTATGGAAAATCCGGCGACAGTCGCTCTTTCCATGTTTGAATACGATGTGCGGCAAATGGAGGGGCGTTCCTTGCTGTCCCTCATGGCTGAGCTTGAAATGCCCCTTGTTTCCGTGCTTTTCGCCATGGAAAAAGCGGGGATACAAGTCAATGTCGGAGCGCTGTTTGAGTTTCTGGAAGAAGTGCGTGATGAGCTTGATGTGTTGACGGATAAAATTTACGAAGCTGCCGGCACGACGTTTAATATCCGTTCGGGCAAGCAGCTGAGCGATATTTTATTTAAAAAGCTTGATTTGCCGATGGCAAAGTCGACCAAGGGCGGGCAGGCGTCCACGTCCCAAGATGTTCTTGAAAAACTCGCAGGCACGCATCCGGTGATCGAGGCGCTTCAGGAATTTAGGAAACTGGAAAAACTGCGTTCCACGTATCTGGAGCCTTTGCCTAAAATGACCGGTGCCGACAGCAGAATACATACGAGTTTCAACCAAACCGGCACGGGCACGGGCCGTTTGTCTTCCAGCAATCCCAATTTGCAGAATATTCCGGTGCGCGGGGAACTGGGACGCAGGATGAGGCGTTGTTTTGTCGCCCGCGAGGGGCATTTGCTCGTTTCTGCCGATTATTCGCAGGTGGAGCTTCGCGTTTTAGCCCATTGTTCGGGGGATATGACCTTGCGGACCGCTTTTTTGAATAATGAGGATATTCACGCCCGCACAGCCGCTTTATTATATGACATTCCACTTGAAAATGTGACGCAGGATATGCGCCGCCATGCAAAAACCATAAATTTCGGTTTGCTCTATGGCATGGGACAGCGTAAACTTTCGCAGGATTTGCATATCAGCATGCAAGAGGCGAAGCGCTTTATGGAAGTATATTTCGAGCGCTTTCAGACAATCAAGGAATTTTATGAAAAAGTGGAAAATTTCGCCCGCGAACATGCCTATGTCGTCACCATTGCGGGCAGACAGCGCTCTTTGCCCGATATCATGTCAAACAATCATCAGGCGCGGGCTATGGCGGAACGCCAGTCCATCAATACGCTCATACAGGGCAGTGCCGCCGACATCATCAAACTTGCCATGCTTGCCGTGCATAGGGATAAACAGCTCAAAGAATGGAATGCGCGCCTCCTGCTGCAAATTCACGACGAACTGATTTTGGAAGTGCCGGAGGAACATGCGGAACGGGCAGGAAAATGCGTCGCTGAAATCATGATGAACATTGCGCCGCTCGGCAAAAGGCTTTCCGTGCCTTTGCTTGTGGAATACGGGGTCGGCAAAAATTGGGGGCAAGCTCATTAATGCAGGAATTGCTTGCCGTATTGCCCCCTTTCAAGCCTCTTTTGAATATTTTTACGGGACTTGCCGCGGGGCTTTTTTTTGCTTCGTTTTTGGAAGCGCTGAATTTGACGAAATATGTCGCAAAATTTATGCGTCCTTTTGTGCGCTCCGCCCATTTATGCGATATTTCCGCGGCAAGTTTCGCGTTGGCGCTGTTTTCGCCTGCGTCGGCAAACGCCATGCTTGGCGAGGCATTGCAAAATAAGAAACTGTCAGAAAAAGAAGTGATTATTTCAAATTTATTCAACAGCCTGCCCTCAACGCTTACGCATATCCCCACATTTTTTTTCATGTCTTTTCCCATTATCGGGAAGGCTGCGGTGATATATACGGCAATATCGTTCATTTCAGCTTTAATGCGCACTGCGGCGACGCTTTTGGTAGGGCGCTTTCTTTTGCCGGCTTCCTCCTGCGGCGTTCAGCGCGTAAAAGACGGCGAGGCGCAGGCAAAAACGATTTGGCGGCAAGCGCTTTTGCTTGCTTTCAAACGGTTCGCAGCACGTTTGCCGCGTTTTTTGTTTGTCGGTATTCCCGTGTATTTTTTGATGTTCTATCTGCAATATTTCGGTTGTTTCAAACTTGTTGAAAATTGGCTTGTCCATTCGGCGGGCTTTGATTTTTTAAAAGCGGAAAGCCTTGGTATCATTGTGCTGTATATGGCGGCGGAATTGCGGGCTTCTCTTGTGGCGGCGGGAACGGTCTATCAGGCGGGATTGCTCGGTGCCGATGAAGTCGTGCTCGCTTTGCTTATCGGCAATGTGCTTTCAACTCCCATGCGGGGCATACGACATCAGCTGCCGGCGTATGTGAGCTATTATCCGGCGCGCTTCGCCGTAAAGCTGCTGTGCTGCAACCAATTTTCCCGCGTTTTATCGACCGCCCTTGTCGCTTTTATCTTTTACTATTGGGGGATAGGATAAATCAAATTAGTTTAATACGCCATTCTCATGCATTCTGTCCTCCATAATCAACAATAATAAAAGCAAATCATAAGGCTATGCTGTTGTTCCGCTTGCAGGCAGAAATAAAACAAAAGTTAAGCGTATATTTTCAAATCCCTGCGTACAAGCTAAGAGAACAGCCTGTGAACATACATAAGCTTATTCATAGTGCGTCCGCATTCTCAAAATTTTGACGGTCTTTGCTTGAATATCAACTTCATAAACAAGGCGGTTGCGGATATCAATGCGTCTGGAATATTTGCCTTCCAAGTCAAATTTCAGTTTTTCATAAGGCGGAGGATTCTGAAAGGGGTTTTTCTTGAGAAGCCCAATCAGCTTTTTGGCTTTTTCTTTTTGCCGTTCCTGCATTTTTTTGGCATCTTGCTGGGCTTGTTTGGAAAAATATATGGTATAGGCTACCATTCAAAGTTTTCCTCTTTTATGCATTCTTCAAGAGGAGTATTGCTTGCTTCAAGAATACTTTCTTTCATTTTAGGAATAGAGCAAAGATAAACGGTTTCTTCCAGATTTCTGTATTCTTCCTCGCTCATCAAAATTGCGTTGCCGTTTTTCGTATTTACTCGGACAGGCTCAAAGTTGAGAACGTTTTCAACCGTTTTATATAGGTCTTTGCGGAGATTTGAAATATTGATAGTCTGCATAAACACCTCCATATAGTACGTTTTATAGTACGCTATTAAAAGAATACTGTCAATGCGGCAGTATCTTGCAGGATATTCCTTAATAAAGCATACCAACTATGGGGGGACAGAATAAATGA
>DONZ01000069.1 GCA_003512875.1 Desulfovibrio sp.
CTAATGATTTATCATCATCAAAATCAATTTGCTCGTCAATTTTCCAGCCTAATTTATATCGTTGCAAATCTTTTTTAATCACAGCAAAATTATTTTGAGCAAGCATTTTGGCTAAATGAAAACGCCGTAAAACCATGGGCAGAAGATGGGCTGTTTCCATATTGAAGTTATCTCCGATGCCATACTGATTGGTAGGCATTGCTGAAATAAAGTTTGTTCCGTACTGTTCATTATAATAACGGCACATTTTTATTGCCGCAATTTTAGCAATGGCATAGGCTTCATTTGTTTTTTCAAGCTCAGAAGTCAGCAGGCTCTCTTCCTTCATCGGCTGAGGAGCAAGCCGCGGATAAATACAGGAAGAACCAAGATTGAGAAGTTTTTTTACTCCGGTCAAATATGCACTATGAATAATATTCGTATCAATCATAGTGTTTATATAAATAAAATCGGCAGGATATGTCTGATTAGCCATAATTCCGCCAACCTTTGCGGCAGCTAGAAAAACATAATCCGGCTTCTCTCTTTCAAAAAAAGCCAACACAGCAGCCTGATTTGTTAAATCAAGTTCTTTTGAAGTACGCGTTATGACATTCGCATATCCTTCAGCCTGCAAACAACGTACAATCGCAGAGCCGACCAAACCCCTGTGCCCTGCAACATAAATTTTAGAATTTTTTTCCATAAATTCCTTCATCAATAATTCATGTTATTTTTTGTTTAACTTTCATTTTTCATTATCTTATCTTCATCTTAAACACAAGTTAATAATTTATAATCAATAAAAAATAAAAGCAGTTCCATTATAAGTTTAAATTATCCAGCCGCAATGAACAGCATATAATAATTTTTTCCGTGCTTATTCAAGAAATTGAAAATTATCTTTAAATATTTTCAGCACATTTTCATACGAATAAATATCATGAACAAAATTCCTCGCTTTTTTCCCCAGTTCCTCACATTTCGATCTATCGGCATACAAACTGCGAAGCGTTTCAACGCACTGCTCTTTGTCCGGCTCAGCCCATTTCTGAACAAACCTGTATTCTTTTAGATCTATTTGTTCAGGCTTGATAAGACGGTAATCAATAGGAAAAGCGAACTCATTTTTAACAAACTCTCTGTTTCCGCCATAATCGGTTGCAACCACAGTTTTTCCCAAACTCATGGCTTCAAGCATGCCAAGCCCCAGCCCTTCTCCCCGATGCAAAGAAACATACAAATCCGACATATTCATAACATCAATCATTTCTTGTCTGGACAAACTTTTTTCTTCAAGAATCAACTGTGAATCCAGTCCGAGTTCAGAAATTTTCGACAGCATCATATTGCGGTAACGTTCCCTTACCCCGTTTGTTTTAATGAATAGCTTGGCATTGCTGCACTGGCCCAAACTTTTCTTGAAAACTTCAAGCAATAATTCAGGATTTTTTCTGTAATAGGAAGAAAAATAAGAAAAATTAAAAAATAGAACAAAATCATCATCTGTTAATTGATAACGCTTTCTCACTTCTGCAACAGAACAGGAAGGAGCAACAAAGCGATAAGGATAGAGAATCTTTATCAGCTTGATATGGCTGGGAATAATCTGTTTAAAATATTCGTAACAAAAATTACTGTGAACAATTACGGAATTGATATTGTCAAACAAATACGGACGGACTTCCAACATTCCGCTTTCAAATTCCCATGCCATAAATGTCGCATTATTGTACTGCGGATGTTTTATGTAATCAAAAACTGAAAAATTAATAAGATTTTTATATTTAGGACAAACTCCAAGATGATGAAACTCATTTTTATCATATGGAATTTTCCCATAATCAAGCAATGAACAGAAATCTTTTGCAACTTGGCTTTCTCCGCTTATTTCTGAAAAATTGGCCCTCAGGCTCACTCCGCCGGCAGTAAGCGGAATGTCTCCGGCTTGACGCAATAAAGCTGCCTCATGATAATAATTGGAATTTAATTTCTTGAATTTAAAACCCAATACAGAATAATAATCATACTTTATACCATGGGTTACCTTATAAATCGCCATACACCCCTTCCTTAATGTCATTTTTCCAATAACTCTGCTTTCATTATAACAGCAGCGATGCATCCTGCGCCGTTATAATGACAAAATATTCTAAATAAATCTCTAAACCGACATGAACGTTAGTACCAATCATTCTGTCTTGAAGAAAGTCAATACTCTGCACTGTTGAGTGAACTTAATCCACTTTTAAATAAAAACCGCCCCGTTCTCGGCTCCGCGCCCTACACTGCCGGCAAGCTTTCTATACACACCCAAAACTTCTGGGGGGCAATCATCATGCACATGCATGGCAAAAGAGCTGCTACCTTTTCAAGTTTTTTTTAATAGCCTCTGCGTTCTGCTGAATGAAAAAAATAAGTTCACAAATTTGCTCGATATGTTCATCACTGACGATTTGCCCTGAAGGAAGCTGAAAAACTTCCTGTATCAAAAGCTCCGTATTGGGAAGTTTGGCTTTTGCGCATTCCATATTGATATAAGGAATGCTTTTATGGGCGGCAGGAATAAAATATCTACGAGCGATGATATTTTCTTTACTCAAAATTTCAACCAATAGATCCCGTGAAAGACCAAATTTTTCTTCATTAAGCCGAAAAACGACGTATTGATAATTGCCCTGCATGCTTTCATCATATTCAATGACGGACAAACCGGCAATGTTTTTTAATTTCTCTTTGTATAATAAATACCTATGCTTGTTATTGGTTACGTATTCAGGAAATTTTTCTATGCTGAGCAAAGCCATGGCAGCCTGAAGCTCCGAAAAACAACTATGAATAACCATAGGAATTGGTACTTGCCTGCGCCTGCCGTATGAACCTCCTATGTTTCTGATACGTTCAGCCAATTCATCATCATCCGTGCAAATAACTCCGCCTTCGGCAGCCTGCAAAACTTTTGTCGCATGCAAGGAAAATGTCGCACAATGCCCGAATGACGCCAAGCTTTTATTTTTGTATGCGGAACCGACCGCATGGGCGGCATCATAAAAAACAGGAATACCGTATTGTTGTTCTACTTCATCCAACCGAGTGACATCGCAAGGATTTCCCCAAAGATGCACCCCTAGGATTGCGCTGATATTTTTATTTTTTAAAAGAGGAGCAACCGTTTCATAGGTTATGGTATGGGTTTCAAGGTCAATATCCGCAAAAACAGGCTCCAACCCAGCCCATGTCAAAGCTTGAACCGTGCCGATAAAAGTAAATGATGGAACAATCACCTTACTTCTCAATGGCAAATTCAGCGCTTTCGCCGCAATACTGATCGCAACGGTTCCGTTTGTAACAGCAAAGCTGTTTTTCACTCCGGTTAATTTTGAAAATTTATCTTCAAACTCAAGGGTCAATTTGCTATGATTGTCATACTGTTTTCTATCGAAAACATCATTCGCTAAAGCTTCGAAACGTTCATATTCAGGAACATTGATCTGTCCGACAGGCAGCAAAATATCAAAAAGGCGCTCTCCTCCGAACAAAGCCAATTCCTTAATATTTTTTTTCATGCAAATCACCTAGCCTTTGGCAAGAAGTTCATTTTTAAAACGCAGCATGGCTTTAAGCACTTCCGCAATCATTTTTGTATCATCAACACTCATGAAACAACCGAAAGGCAATAAAAAATATTCCTGGCAAACTTTTTCCGTATTAGGCAAATCAGCATAAACACATCTATCCTTAGCATATTTCAAATGCAAAGGCGGATTGTAATATTCACGGGCGTTGATATTTTCCGTATTGAGGATTTTAAGAGTAAAATCCCTTGTAAAGGGCCATTCTGAATTAATTTTTACAAGACACGTTTTCCAATTTTGTTTTTCTTTTTCCTCATAGGGTACAATTTCCAAGCCGGCAATATCTTTAAAATGTTCCTGATACGCCAAATGGATAGCCTTATTTTCACTGATTTGCCGTTCGATCCAAGATAAACCGGCAAGCCCCATGGCAGAATGCAATTCATTGAGTTTGGCGTTAAACCCTAAACAATCCACCATATCTTTGGCAACAAAACCAAATGCCCGCATTTTTCGCAGCAAATCGGCAAGTTCATCATTATTTGTCGTAATATAGCCGCCTTCTGCAGAATTTATAAGTTTACTGCCATGCATTGAGAAAGTTTCCGCATCACCGAACCCGCCAATCATTCTTCCTTTATAACTTGCCCCAACAGCTTCAACAGAATCAAAAATAAGGGGCAAACCATCTTTCTTAGCCAAAGCGACAATTCCGTCAATATCGCAAAGCGTCACCATGGGATGAGGAATGACAAGAGCCGCAGTCTTCTTATTGATGCACTTTTCAACGGTTTGCACGGACACTGCCCGTGTTTGCGCTTCAACATCGCAAAAATGCGGGATAAAACCTGCCCATTCCAAAATATCGCCGCTGGAACGATAAGCTAAAGAAGGAATAATGACTTCCGTCTTATGAGGCAATGCCAAAGTCCTTACAGCAAGCATTAATGCGCTGAATCCGCTTGAAACGGCAATGCAATGCTTCATTTCATGAAAAACAGCCAGCTTCCTTTCCAATTCTTTAACATTTTCTCCATTATTAGTGAATTGCCTATGCTCAAACGCTCTTTTCGCATACTTGAAAAAAACTTCCCTATCAGGAGGAACCGTATCGGTTGTGGTTCTAAAAGTTGAAAAAACTTTCTTCCCACCATATAAAGCAAAATCAGAAATTGAATTTTTCATATCCATACTCTTAATAACAAATTCCACCTGAGCAGACCAACATTGTTTGTTCTTTAAAAAATAACAGAATTTTGACAATTCAGAAATAAAATTAATATTTTTTTGTGAATATTCACATTCGGTTTAACAAACTCCGATTTAATATCAGCTACCGAAAATTGTGAGGATTTTTTCTTTTTCATTGATAACTGTTCTGTTTTTCACAGAAAATATCGTTTCTAAAATTTTTTTCAAAACCGCCTCCTTATTCGTCAAATTATATTCTCATGATACTTATTTGTCAAATCCAATGCGGAATTTCACACGCTTTATCCCTAAGCGGGATTTACGTGTATCATGATATGTTTTACCTCCGGAAATGTCTGTTCCACGGCGGCATGCACGTTTTCCGCAATTTCATGGGCTTCTTTCAAAGACAAGGAACCGTTTAAAGAAATTTCCAAATCGACATAAATTTTATTACCGAACATTCTTGTCTGAAGCAAATCGATTTTAACAACATCAGACTGCGCGGAAATGAAAGCGGACAATTTACGCTCATATTCCGCACCGCTGGAAGTATCAAGAAGCTTTGAAAACGTGTCGCACATAATATCATAGGACACTTTCAAAATAAAAAGGCAAATGAACAAAGAAGCCAGCGTGTCCATAACCGGATAGCCGAGCATTGCTCCGCCTACCCCTATGAGCGAACCGACAGAGGAAACGGCGTCCGCCCTGTGGTGCCACGCATCTGCCATGAATGCGGGAGAATTGATGATTTTCGCATAGTATCTCGTATACCAATACATGGCCTCTTTTCCGAGAATGGAAACAAGAGCCGCAATCAATGCGATACAAGTCGGAATTTGCGCGGTATGATAAGAACCCGATATGATATTTTCAATGCCCGCTTTTCCGATACCCAAGCCTGTCAGCATAAGGATAATGCCGAGAACCAGCGATGCGATGCATTCATGCCGTTCATGCCCGTATTGGTGCTTCCGGTCGGCTTCCTGCCTTGAAACCTTTACCCCGACCCAAGCGATAATGGTTGTGATAATATCTGATAAGGAATGGACGGCGTCGGAAATCAACGCGCCGGAATGTCCTGAAACCCCGGCGAAAAGTTTGAAAATCGTCAAAAAAACATTGCCGATTATGCTCACCCAAGAGATTTTTTTTATGATTTTTTCTTCATTTGAAGGGTCGGAACACGTAAGACCGATATATTGTTTGCAGTCAGGCATAACAAAATCCTCTATAATGGCAATAGGGTGATTTTAACGATATCATATAAAATTACAAGAAAAATCGAGTAAAAATTCAAATTTTCTTATTGACATAATCAAAAATAAACCTAAAATATTTATAAAAAACAAATGAGGTTTCTATGAGTTCCTGTGATCATAACTGCTCAAGCTGCGGGCAAAACTGCGGCGAAAGAGATAAGGAAAGCCTGCTTGCTCCCGCACATCCACAGTCAAATGTGAAGAAAATCATCGCCGTTGTCAGCGGCAAGGGCGGTGTCGGAAAAAGTCTTGTCACAACGCTTTTGGCAACACAGATGAATAAAGACGGCTTTAAAACAGCCATTTTGGACGCCGATATAACCGGTCCTTCCATTCCTACGGCTTTCGGCGTTACGGAAAGAATTTCCGGAAACGATATGGGCATGCTTCCCGCCGTAAGCAAAAAAGGCATTTCCATGATGAGCGTGAACCTTTTGCTTGAACGCGCAACGGATCCCATTATTTGGCGCGGCGTCATCATTGCGAACACGGTAAAGCAGTTTTGGTCCGATACCGCTTGGGGGGACGTGGACTACATGTTTGTGGACATGCCTCCGGGAACGGGCGACGTGCCTCTTACCGTTTTCCAGTCTTTGCCTATTTCCGGAATTATCGTTGTCACTTCCCCGCAGGAGCTTGTGAGCATGATTGTTGAAAAAGCCGTGAATATGGCGGATATGATGAATATACCGATTTTGGCGCTTGTGGAAAACATGAGCTATTTCGAGTGCGGCGGCTGCGGAAAACGCCATAAGATTTTCGGTGACAGCCATATTGAAGAAATTGCCAAAAAACACGGCATAAAACATATTTTCCAAATTCCTATCAATCCCGAAATTGCAAAAGCAGTGGACAGCGGCACTATCGAAGACTTTGAAAACGATTATTTCAAAGACGCAAAAACACTCTTATAAGCATGATATATGATGAAATATGGGCAGTTCCCGTTTACAGAATCGAAGAATTTTTTCAAAGAGAAGACAACATGACCTCGAAAAATTCTGTTCACGGGACTGCGTATTTTTTTAAAAATTGCCAAATCACCCTTGAGAAACTGCCTGCAAACGAAATGTTAAAAATTCCCCGAACAAAAGTTGTCATGCAAGGTGATGACAAGGACACAAAAGAAATACACGAAAAATTCTTCCTGAATTTTCTTTCGGCAGGCGGATAAAAATCAGCTCATAAAAAAATTATGCCAGCGCCTTTTCAAAGAACGCCACAAACCGGAAGGCTCGCGTTTTATGGGCATATCCAGCTTTTTGCCCAGTTCTTTCGCAATCAGGCAATTAGAATAGGAATAGCGCGCATTTCGGTATTTTTCAGCCAGGTAATCGAAATTGTCATAAAAGCGCTGCCGCATGCTCCCATACGAATAATGCTGGCATTTAATACCCAGTATTTTTGATTTTATCCCATATGTTTCAAAAGCGTTTATGCAAAAGTCTTCAACATATAAATCAAACTGCAGCCGCTCGTCAAAACGCAAATGATATTTTCGCACCAAACTGGAATGAACTGCCAAGCACTGGCAATCAAACGTATCGACTTGCGTGAACAAAGGACATGAACGCCCGTAAAAACGGATATTTTTTCCGTTTTTGTCAGAATTTTTCACATATCCCAAACTTCTTAACAGATACCTATTTCGAGCGGGCACAAAAACCGTGCCTATCGGACCATAAAGGCTGTCTTTGTCCGCGCACTCCAGTTTATCCGCAATAGGGGACAAAAGTTCCCAATCTTCATGACAAAAAACAAACCATGCCTCTTGGGAATAATCATAATCATCAAGAAAAGAATTATAACGTACTGAAATATATTGGTTGTCAACCCTATTGTCAAAATCTGCAAATTTTGCGGAAGCAAAAAATGTATTATTTGCCACCAAGTCAGAATACAAAGGATAATCGCGCACAACGCTTACAACAATAAGATCATCCATAACAATCAATCGGCAAAAAAATGGTTTTCCACAATTTCGCAAAGAATATGCCCGCAAGCAATGTGCATTTCTTGAACAGAATTGGTGACGGTCGAGGGAACATTCAAACAAATATCAGCCAATTCTTTCATTTTTCCGCCATGCTCCCCGGTAAAAGCGACTGTCTTTATCCCCATTTCCTTGGCTTTTAA
>DONZ01000133.1 GCA_003512875.1 Desulfovibrio sp.
GGAATTTGGCATATTCAATATCATTGACTTGGATTTCGCCGCCGATATTTTTTGCGCCTTGTCCCCATTTCAATTCAATAATGACTTTGTCCGCATATTTTTCAGCGACATATTCGGCAACGCCGTTTCTCGCATCTTCAACATTTAATTGTACAATAATGGCGCCGTAGCCTTCGCTGTATCTTAAATAACCGTCAATGCGTCTTTCAAGTTCAGGAGCTTTTTTGATACGTCCGTTGATAATTTCCGCTTTCTTGTCAACCCCCACCACGTTTTCGCCGACAACGACGGGAACGCCGCATAAAGCGCATCCCGTGGCAAAAGAATTCCAATATTTGGCGGCGACGAACGTCGAGCCCAATGCGCCGGTCATGACCGGATATTTGCAGGTGATTTGTTTTTTCTGTCCAATTTTTGTTTCAAGATTTACATCGGTAAAGAGCGTATCGCCTTTTTTGGCGATTTTTTGGTCGGCACCTTTGGCACCATAAAGATTGCCTTGGATTTTGATGGCATTGTAAGATACGCCTTGCGGGTTCGTGTTGTCAGAACCGGCAGTGACAAAGCCGAAATCACGCGGATAGAGCATATCGCGACCTTTCATTGCGCCGAGCCATGTTTCGCATTTTCCTTGACAGTCAGCCCTGCATAAGGAGCATAAACCGGATTCGCAAATATTGCCTCGGTTGGTCGTTCCTAGGACGTCATTGTTTTTCAATTGGGACATAAAAAACTCCTTGACAATTTTGTAATTTTTATAAAAATAAATATACGTTTTTCCGTGTGAAAAGGCAAGAAAAAAATGTTAAAAAAATTGCAAAAAAGTAAAATCAATAAATATTGAAACAATTTATTTTATAGTACTCTGATTTTATTGGCAAAAATATTTAATATAATTTTTACAAAAATGTAAAAAACTAAAAATATTTATGTTCTGGATTTGTTTTACAAAATTGTTAAATTGTTGTCTCAAAAAAGCTGCCCGCTGTGCAGGCATATTGTTTCGATTGTGAAAGGGCATGGTACGGGTTTATGCTTTGAGGTGTTTTGAATGTATTAGCCAATCGTATTATTTTCACAAGCTGCTCACGTGGTTTTGCTTTATTTGTTCTTATCACCCGCAAACCGAGTGTACTGTTTTTTTAGTTAGTATGGGACATTCGCTTTGTTTTTATTAATTTGCATGGAAGCCGTTAGTATTTTAATGTCTGTTTCCATATTGATATGGTAGATTGGCATGGCTATCAAAGAGCATGAGATAATTTTTTAATATTCCTTAAACGGGGATAGACTGAATTTGGGAACAATAGATAACGGCATGAAGATTTTGCCAATGCGGGCTATTATGGAAATTTTCTTTTAGGCACAGCGTTGCCGCAAATTGTATCGTTTTTTATCTTGTGTGGTTTTCGGTATCGAAAGTCGGGTGCAATCATCATATGACTTGCAATGCCGGTTCGTACGGGATAAATTTTGGCTGTCGTCTATCCGACATTGTCCGCCTTTTGATTGATGTATCGTCCATACTAAAGGAAGACGCTCATGTGCCTGCATATATTTTTGCCTGTTGGGCGGGGGGTTGGGTGCTGAAGTTATAAAAAAAGATACAAGGAACTTGTATCTTCTTTTATCTTTTTTCGATGTTTTATACAATATTATTGTTCCGGTTTAGATTCGGAGAGGGCGGAATTACTTGGGGCTTCCTTTTCAAGTGCGGTATGGGAGAGCGCTTCACCGTGCATGAGGGCTCTGTATTCTTCCAAGGGCATCATACGAAGCGCCCCGAATGCGCATGCTTCAACGCATGCGCTGACTTCTTTGCCTTCACTGGCTCTCCATTGTTCGCAAAGGTCGCAGCGGACAGAAATAAGGCGGGGGTCCTTTCGCGCAAGGCGTGTTTTTTCACCTTCCGTGATTTCCACAAAGGTCCTGCTGATTGCACCATAGGGGCAAGCCATGACGCAAAGCCCGCAGCCTGCGCAAAATTCGGTGCGCATGACAACTTTTCCCCTGTCATCCTGAACAAGGGCGTGGGTCGGACAAATGAGCGCGCAGGGAGCTTCCTCGCATTGGCGGCATTGAACGGGCATTTTGAGCGTATCGGTTTTTACAACGTGAACACGCGGTTCATGGTCTTTGCGCAGTTTCGCTGCTTCTTTAATGGTGACGCCGTTATGGGATGCAATGCAGGCTAATTCGCATTTTTTACAACCGCGGCATTTGTCGGAATCGGCATAAATAATATATTGTTGTGACATCTTATTCTTTTTCCTCTTCTTTTTTCTCGTGTACTTTTATAGAGGTTATTTGCATTTCATTGCCGCCTTGCCAGTCAACATTGCCGCTTTGGCATAATGGGCAGACAAAATGCCTTTTCGTTATGCTTATGTTTTTTTGACAATCATT
The DNA here is from genome assembly GCA_003512875.1 of Desulfovibrio sp. GTDB lineage: Bacteria > Desulfobacterota > Desulfovibrionia > Desulfovibrionales > Desulfovibrionaceae > Taurinivorans > Taurinivorans muris. The sequence continues at coordinate 2,407 of DONZ01000133.1, forward strand.
GCAAAAACCTTGCAGGGGCAAGCGTTCGATTATCATTTTCGCATTTTCGGCTCTGGTGTTTTCTGCCAAGATTTCAAAGCAGCCCTGAACCGTTTGTGCTTCTATGCAGTTTAATAAGCCTATTTTCAGGCGGATTTCATCCACATAAAGGTTTTTATTCTGTTTTGCTGTTTCTTCCGTAATGATTTTGAGCAAAGAAGAAGCAATGACCGTTTCGTGCATATTATCGCTCTGTGCAGGAAACACAAGGGTCGATACTGTTGACAATAAGGGAAACGTCCGCAACTTCGCAGTCTTTCATCATTACTTCCAAGGCTTCCCAGTTCATATAGGACGGAACACGCCATTTCAAGCGCAACGGCATATCCGTTCCGTCCGTGTGGACGTAATAAAAAAGTTCGCCTCTGGGAGCTTCGGATCGTGCCATGGCTTCTCCGGCTTTGATGTGCGGAAGCAAAACGCTCAGATTTCCCTCCTCCGGAATATTGCGGATAAGCTGTTTGATGATTTTTATTGATTCCAGTGTTTCCCTAAGGCGGACCATCGCTCTTGCGTGAACGTCACAGCCCGTTTCAGTGATAACGTCAAAATCCAATTGGTCGTAAATAAGGTAAGGGGCGTCGCGTCTGGTATCGATATTGACGTTGCTGCCGCGGGCAACAGGTCCGACCAATCCGTATTTGATCACGTCTTCGGCGGATATGCGTCCGACATTTTTGGTACGTGCCAAAATCATTTTGTCGCTTGCGTAAATATCGACAAGTTCTTTGATATGGTTTTCTGTCCGTACAATACTTTTTTCAACAAAATCAAGAAGTTCGGTGTTGATGGAATATTTTACGCCGCCAATGCAGTTGGCAGCTATGTCCATGCGGTTTCCATAAACGGTTTCTTTCACGTCCTGCATGATTTCCCTGACTTCCATCATGTGCATGAAAAGTGATTTGTAACCGATGACATGGGCTAAAATGGCAACGTTGAAAAGGTGGGAGGCGGTACGTTTTATTTCTTCCGCTAAAATACGCAGGGCTTGGGCTTTCGGGGAAACTTTGATGCCTGCCAAATTTTCAATTGCCAAACAATAGGTCAGCGGGTGGCTGTTGGAACAAAGGGAGCAAACACGTTCCACCAAAACCACATTCTGAAAGAAGTTCCGTTTGGTGGCTAAAAGTTCCATACCGCGGTGGACGTGTCCGGAAGTGATTTCAACATGTTTCACTCTTTCCCCTTCAAGGTCGAGTTTAAAATACATCGGTTCTTCAAGGGCGACATGGATAGGGCCTAAAGGAAGGGAAAAGCTTTTGGTTTCAAGAGGTGTATTTTCCATAATTATTCCTTTTCTTCGGTTTGAGGCTTTGGAGCGTCAAGTTTGGTTTCCTCTACCTTGGTAAAGGCGGGTTCTTTAAATGATTGTTTAAAGCTTTCAGGCACATACCCTATTTTTTCAAGCATGACTTGTTCCCAAAGGTTTTTGCTTCCTGTGCCGTGTACCATGGAAGAAAACGGAATAAGCTTTGTCATGATACCTTTATCAAGGCGTTCATCCAAAAATAAACGTTTCGGATTCGGGTGGTCAATGATTTGTATGTCATACATTTCCATAAATTCCCGTTCATTCCAATCGGCATTTCTGAAATACGGGGTAATGGAAGGAACCTTCAGCGGTTCCAAGGTTTCCTCATCGTAAATTTGTATGGTGACGCAAAACAGAACGCTTTTAATGGCGAAATGGTAGGCTATCGCACGGCGGTTCGCTTCAAGCGAACGGTCTTCGGAGTAAGCAGTGACCGTGCATAAACGGGCATCGAGGCTTTGCAGAAGTTCTGCCGCTTTTGGCAGGTCGGCGGGATTTTTAAGTTTGAGCCATGCGTAGAAATTGTTATAATGGTTGGAAGTCCAAACAAGGTTTGGAAAATCGGTTCGTTCAAAAGTTTCCTTTATGGTTTCTATTGTTTTATTCTGGTTTTGATTCATGGAGTTCTCCTTGCTGTTCCGCTGTGGCAATTTGCCGGCAGCTTGGGCAAAGTTTTATGATTTTATTTACGTCAACAGGGCTGTGCGCATAAATTTTCGCTGCGATATGGGGGGGTAAGACGCGCATGGGAGCACCGCAGCCTTCGCAATGCATATAGGGGATAAAATGGGTTTCCGCCATTTTATATTTTTCTTCCTGAAAATGGGAGTTATGCCAGTTATTGACTATTGAAATGGCGTTGGTCGGGCAGTAATACCTGCATGATCCGCAAAGACAGCAGGAATTGTACCATACAGTGTAATGGTAACCAGTTTTATCATCGCTCGGGCTTATATTGATGGCACCGCCCGTGCAGACGTGTTTGCAAATTCCGCAGCCTACGCACA
>DONZ01000082.1:0-346 GCA_003512875.1 Desulfovibrio sp.
GAAGCAGGTTGATACGGTAATTAAACACTATTGGCAAATGGATATGCCCCATTTGGTTTTTGTAAAAGACAACACGGAAGAACCGTTCAAACCCGCTTCATAAAAACCGTTCTGTTTTTAACAATCGGTTATTTTTGCGACACTTGACATCTCTTGTGATTTTTATTACTTTTTCAGAAAAAATAAGGACTGCGGGAAAAACAAATGTCAAAAAAAATTTTTTACTGTGATAAAATAAAAACGTTTTGTCCGGAATATCCGAACGTTCAAGCCATTTTGGTTTCCGATGGACGCATTGAATTCATGGGAACGAAAGGCGATGTTTTAACATATATATATATATATA
>DONZ01000082.1:659-3716 GCA_003512875.1 Desulfovibrio sp.
TATATATATATATATAGGAAAACAACAGATTGAAGAAATCCATTTAGGCAAAGGCGTCCTTTACCCCGGATTTATCGATACCCACAGTCACTGCTCTATTTACAGCAATTTATTAGATAAAGTCTATTGTGCCCCGTCCTGCGGCAATATCCCCTCAATTTTACAGAAATTAAAAGAAAAAGCCGATAACACCCCGGAAGGTGAATGGGTTATCGGATACAGTTATGACGATACCGGAATACCGGAAGCAAGGCATTTAAACAAACATGATTTAAATGCGGTCAGCACCAGACATCCTGTTTTAGTTTCCCATATTTCCAGCCATATGGGATATGCCAATGATTTAGCCCTGCAAAAATTTTCTTTTGACGCCCGTACAAAAATTCCGGGCGGCGAAGTCGTCGTCGACAGCCAAGGCCAAACAACAGGCTTTTTATTGGAAACGGCATATTTCAAATGCCTGTCCTATTTGCCGGCAGCCACTCCCGAACAGCAAAAAGAAAATCTGAAAAAAGCTGTTTACGAATACAATAAAAACGGTTTTACGACCATTCAGGACGGCGGACTTGGTTTCGGCACCGACGCCCGGCTCATCACGCAATCATATATTCAATTATATAAAGAAAACCGGCTCAATGCGAGAATGTATCTGCAATATGTTCCGGAAGCGTTTGAAAAATTGCTTCCATACGGCTTATGGAATTTCGGAAACGATTATATCACGTTCGGCGGATTGAAATATTTTACGGACGGTTCTATCCAGGGCTTTACCGGAGCCCTTTCCCAAGATTATCACAGCCGTCCCGGTTATAAAGGCAATCTCCTTTATCCTCAAGAAGAAATTGACACAATGATTGAAAAATATCATTGCATGAATGTGCAAATTGCGGTTCACACCAATGGCGACGCGGCTTCGGAAGCCGTTATCTCCGCCTTTGAAAAAGCATTGAAGAAAAATCCCCGCACGGATTTAAGGCATATGCTCGTTCATGCCCAAATGGTTTCCGATTCACAATTGGAAAGAATGAAAGCCTGCGGAATCATTCCTACTTTTTTTGTCAAACATGTTGAAGTTTGGGGGGATCGTCATGCAAAAATTTTCCTCGGTCCCGAACGGATGTCCCGCTTAGACCCATGCGGTTCAGCCGCAAAAATCGGTTTGCCCTTCGCTTTGCACGTGGATACGCCGGTTTTACCGGTTACCGCGCTTGAAAGCATGCATACGGCCGTCAACCGCACAAGTTCCTCCGGCATTGTTTATGGCGAAAATCAACGCATTTCGATAAAGCAGGCGCTGGAAGCATACACGGTCAACGCCGCCCTTTGCTGCGCGGGAGAAAAGAACAGAGGCAGACTAAAACCGGGATATTATGCGGATTTCGTGCTGCTTGACAAAGACCTTGAAGAAATACCTTCCGCCGACATTAAAAATGCCCAAGTATTGAAAACCATTTGCGGCGGCAATATCGTTTACGAAAAAAATTAAAATCTCCCCGCTGTCTTATTAAAAAGGAAGAACACAAATGCAAGAGCAAAGACTGTTGGATTCATTAGCGTTTCTGGCAAAAAACTGCAACGACACCCCTTGGTTGGGAGTAACCCGTTTTTCATGGTCGGCAGCGGACCGAAAAGCCCGCCGATACATCAGCGCGGAACTGGAAAAAATCGGCATAACGGCACATACTGACGGAATAGGCAATATCCATGGCATATATAAAGGAAAAACCGATAAACCCGCGATTGTGATCGGCTCGCACCTTGATACGGTTAAAAACGGCGGTAAATATGACGGAACATACGGAGTTGCCGCCGCATTGGAGGTATTGCGCAGCCTTTACGATAAAAACCATATTCCCGAAAGGGATATTGAATTTATCGCCTTTGCGGAAGAAGAAGGCTCGAATTTCGGCAACACGTGTTTGGGAAGCAAAGCCATCACGGGGCAAATTTCCGAAAGCGATTTGAAATCCATACGCAATAAAGACGTATCCGCCTGGGATTTGCTGCGGCAATTCGGATTACAGCCTCAAAACCTCATTCATGAGCAAATCGACCCTCAAAAAATTCTGGCTTTTTTAGAAATTCATATCGAACAAAACGAAATTTTATACAAAAAAAATATTCCGCTGGGAATAGTTACGGCAATATGCGGCATGCGTCTTTATGCAATCCGTATTGAAGGACGTTCGGACCATGCGGCAAGCCCCATGCTGGGAAGAGCCGACCCCATGGCTGCTTTTGCGGAAATAGCCTATTCTATGGAAAAATTATGGAAAGACGGCGTACTGCCGGAAGATTTTTCATGCACCATAGGAAATATCCGATGTCTTCCCAATGCGGGCATCGTCATCCCAAGCCAAGTCGATTTTACCATCGATATCAGGCACATTGACATAGAAACACTTGAAAAAGGCAGGAAACGCATTGAAGCAATGATTAACGCCGTTCAGGAAAAAAGAAATATCCGCTTGACTGTTGAACGCCTTTCCGCAAGCGGCGGAACCGCCATGGCTGAATTTGTGAAAAACACTTTCGCCCAATCGGCAAGGGAACTGAATGCGCCCGTCCATTACCTGCAAAGCGGTCCCGCCCACGACGCGGCAAGCATGGGGCATAGAGTTCCGGTCGGTTTGCTTTTTGTTCCGAGCATTGACGGACTAAGCCATTGTCCCGAGGAAAACACAAGTCCCGAACATTTGATTTTAGGCGCGAAAGTCTTTGAAAACGCCGTGCTCGCACTGGCAGAACAAAAATGACAATCATTTCTTTATGGAAATGAATATATCAGGCTGAGGTTTTTTTATTAATTCAAAAAGGAGACTTTTAATGAAAGCGAAATTTCTTTCTCTTATTTGCAGTGCAGTGCTAACGGGGCTTCTCTTCATGCCAAGCTTTGCAAGTGCGAAAACAACTGTCATCATTGCAAGTTCCGTTGACACCAACGAACAAAATTATTTAAACGTAACTTACAACAAATTTGTCGAACTTGCGCAGCAATATTCCAACAACGCTTTTGATTTCCAACTCTTTCCGAGCATGCAGCTTGGCGACGAAATC
>DONZ01000063.1 GCA_003512875.1 Desulfovibrio sp.
CTTTGGAATATGCACCGCCCAACCTACTTCAAAATGGAAGCACGCCTTCCCTATGCCGGTGAGGATTTAAATGATTACACCGCTGCGCTTTTAGAGGAAAAGCAAAAATTCTCTCACCGTTTTGTGCAGGTTATCGCCCAATTTGGGGAAGTCACCGAAACAGGCGGAAATAGGCATTTTCGCAATTTCGGCGGACTGAACAGCGGAAGAACGATGTCCATTCCCGTTCAAAGAGCGGCAGGACGTGTGCGGGACGGCGGAATTTCAGGGGTCAGTCTTGTCGACGGCTGGGAGGCTGTGCAGCCTGTTTTGGAAGAAGCCGGCTTTGTAACAGCAAAAAAGTACGCCGGGCTTGACGGAGTTTACTGGGCAGACAGCAGAACCATGGCGGACGATACGTCAGACTTTCGTTATGAGGAAGTGTTGCGCACCACATTCAAAGCCGTTCGTCTGATGCGGGTGGCTGCGCTGAAATCCATGTATGATGAAGCCGGCGATGTTCTGCTTGGCGAGAACGCTTTGGGACTTTCCTATCTCAAAGCAAATATTGAAAACGCCCTTGACACCATGGTCAAAGCAATTCCGCAGGAACTTGCCGGCTATGTTGTCAACATTCCGAACGGGCAGGACATTGTCAATAACGGGGTTGCGGTTGAAACCACGCTTATCGGCATTCCGATTATCAGACAAATCAAACTGTATACCAATTATGCTTATGCGGGCTCGAATTTTGACCCGAGAATGCAGTAAGGAGCTTTATATGGCGATAAACGGCAGACAATACGATTGGGAAGATATTTCCGTAATGCTTCCCTCCGGTCAGGCGATAGGTATTACGGAAATCAAATACGAAGACGGGCAGTCCGTTACCGCCCGTTACGGTAAAGGGGCAGTTCCCCGCGGGTATGGTCGGGGAAACTATGAAGCAAGCGGCTCCATGGTTCTTGACCGTGACGAATGGGAAAAATTTAAAATTTACCTTGCAGCCACAGGCAAAGGCAAAATCTATGACCACACGCCTTTTACAGTGGTTGTTATGTATGCCAATAATGACATGGGAACTATTACCGATACGCTCAAATCCTGTAAAATCGGCAAGAATTCAGGCGGCGGAGCAAGCCAGGGCGATGACAATGCAAGTCCCATGAGCTTGGAATTTACCATTTTAGAGCCAATCCTCTGGAATGGCATCCCGGCAAAGTAACATCTTTGCATAAAATATGAAAAAAGGACGGCTTGACCGTCCTTTTAAGATAACGCTCGGAGCTTACGTCCTGTAAACCCGCTCGCTCTCGCTCACAAGAAGCGTGGTTCTTGTTTCGCTCGCTAAAGTGCGCACATCCTGTGCTTATATGAAACACAGACAGTTACTTGTTGTTTTTCATGAAACCCCGCAGCTCATTATTCAGATTTTGCAGTTCTTCCATGATATGAAACAAAATCAGCTGTCCGCCTGTTCTTTCATCGTTTCCAAGCTCCCAAGCCTCATTTTCATTATAGGGCTGATTATAGGCATAGTTCAGGAATTTCAGCATATAAATGATGTCTTGCGTCTTATCGCAAAGGTTACCGTAATTGCTCATGGCGCACCTCCTACAACAAGCTAAGCTGTTCCGGCTGACCATGCCGGTTAGTCGTGTTTTTGTACTTTTTTCCTGGCATATTGAACCATAAATCGCCGTTTTTCACCTGTTCCCACAAGCCGAGGCGCTGGAAACGTTCCCGAATGGTATCGGGGCGAAGCTTGACAAGTTTGGCGGTGTCTTTCAAACTCACGCCTTTGCCCAAATAATCGACGGCTTTTTCCATTTTCCGCCAGTTATCGTGTCTTTTTTGGATTTTCCTGCCCTCTTCCAAACCGTTCAGATAGGATTTTTTCGTTTCAATCTGCACGGCAGGCAGGCTCTGCCCGTATTCCATGCCTTGCTGGTAGGATATTTCCTTTGCAAGTTCGATGTCGTTTTGGCGTATTTCTTTTAAAAGCTCTGCAACACGTTTTCTAAAATCACGGGCTTTTGGCGTTTTTGCCAGCATGGATAAAATGTATACGCCCTCTTCTGTAAAAACTCTTTTATTATAGGTCTTTCCGTCAGTTGAAACCAAATTGGTTTCAACTGAATAGGCAAGTAATTCTTGATAGTTACGCCTCATTATTTTATTGATTGCTATTGCAGGATTTTGATAGCCTAACTGTTTGCCTATTTCTTCGGCGGTAAATAAAATTTGTCCGTCTTTTTTAATAAAATTGATAGAATTTTGCTTGATAATTTCATTAGTTTTATTTAACATAATTTTCTCCGTAGTTGTTAAATTGTTAATGACTACTTTTTACCTGTTTTAGTAGTTCCAGTACTAAAACAGGTCTTTTTTTTTACTTTTTTCTCCAATTAACAAACATATTATCAAGAGCTTTTAATATTGCTTCTTTAATTGATATGCCTTTTTCTGCACATAATGTTTTTAGTCTTTTGTGTTCTTCCTCTGTGATTTGAATTGTTAATTTTTTATTTTCCATAGTACCTCCTTGTTTTTATAAATACAGTAATACAGCTTTACAGTCAATAAAAATTTAAAAATTTTTTCACGCTAGTTGAGAATGGGGAAAAACTCATTTACAATAAAAAAGGACGGCTTAACCGTCCTTTTTTATTTATGAATACCGTATTGTTACTCAAACATTGCCGCTGTTTGATTTTCCACTGCTTCCTCAAAAATCGCCGCAACATCCACGGCTTCCACCTTCGCGAGCGTTTTCGCCTTATTCAGCAAATCACGCACCCGCTTATAGCGTCCCAAATACAGCCCGCGAACCGGGGCGAAGTCTTTGGCGTTTTCAACGATTTTTCGGGCAAGTTCGGTGAGTTCCACTTGCGAGCCGAGGCTTATGCCCGTGATAGTCGGAATTTCGGCTTTATCAATTCCATTGTCCGCCAAATACGCCGCGGCTTCGCTTTTCTGCACCTCGAAACTCTCGCTTTCCGCCCGCGGATAAGCGGAAATTTCCGCAAGCTTGGCATTGAGCAATTCTTCCGCCTCGCGCAGTTTCACGGCTTTCAGGTCTTCAGCCTTTTGCGCTTCGCTCTTCATGGGCGCGAAGCCTTTTTCATACCAGCCCCAGTCAAGGTCGGACTGTTCGATTTCGCTTTCCCCGCGGGTCAGCGTCCAGCCCAAATCCTTGGCAATGTCTTCACTTTCCGTGAAACTGCCCAGTTTGTGATTTTTAATAGTTTCTATGTATACCATTTAAACTTCTCCTTTTGCTATATTTAAAAATACATCCGTAAGAGTAATATTTGAATAATACAACACAACCCTGTATCCCTTTATTGCGGGTAAACAAACTGATATACCGTTATTTGAAAAGGGCACATAGTTGTTTATTTCAAGAGCCCCCCCCTGAAGTATTATATTTCCACCTCCGCTTCCAGAAATTCCTCTCACATAAAAATATCCGGAGTACGGCATGGTATACGTGTATCCGTTTGGCTGAGCCCCTATGTTGATAATTTTGCCGCTGGGCATGCCTATCATTGCGAGATAGTTGCCCGTCAATTTTCTTGTTGTTTTCGGTTTTGCCATAATTTTCGAGGCGTCAAATTGCACATTGAACGGAAATTCCGCATTACCTGAATTTTCCGTAATTACGCAGGTCGTGTTATCCGCATACTTGACATTCTCCCCGAAAATTTCAGTTGCCATGCTTTCGGGCATCCTGATTGCTCCTAATCTTTCCCAAGCTTCGCCGTCCGTTTCGTTATCCACATTCAAAATCGTCGGCGCGCCGTTCGCTATATATATATATATATATAGGATTTGCCCATTTCTCACTCCTTTGTTTATTGTTGTTTCAAATCAAATTTCGCCTTCAGCGTAAAAAAAGTAACCAAATCGTGCAGATGTGTCACGTGTGACAAAATGAATACATTCACCTTTCTTTATCGGAATACCCGCACCAGCAGAACTCCCGCCGCTTCCCAAAGCAGTTGAACGAATTACAGGATTACTGAAATTGCTCACACTAACTAAACAGTTTTTACCTGCCGCCGGTTCGGCATTGATAAATGCCCAGCCATTTGCAGGAGCGTCATAAAATGCTCCATTCCAAGTAGATCCACCGCTTAGAACAGGAAGATTGATAGTTATATATTTCTTTGTAGCTGGCATACCAATTCCTGCAAGATAACTGTCCATCAATTTTCTTTTGGTTTGAGGCATGGCGGGGATTTTGGAACTGTCGAACCGCACATCGAACGGAAATTCCGCATTGTCCGGGTTTTCCGTGATTACGCAGGTCGTGTTATCTGCGTATCTGATGTTATTTCCGAAAATCTCATTTGCCATGTTCTCAGGCATTTTAATCGCCTGCAACGCTTCAAGATTTGCCATATCACGAGCATTATCAATATTGAACAGCACAGGAGTATTGTTCACTTCTTTTATATACGTTGCCGTATTCATAAAAACCTCATTTTTTCAAGCGAGAGCGAGTGACAGGAAGCCACTCCGAGCGTCATCTCACTGGTAAGCATAAATCGTTGTTGCGGTTGAAATTTCAAAAACTTCCAAAATCAGCACGTCATTTTTTGGAATAATTGTCACAACGCCGGAACTTTTTACGCCGGTCAGCTCGTCAACCCCGAGCAAAACCGGCGTGCGCTCTTCCTGCACCGCCCCGTCTTTGGACATGAAATACGCCCTTGCGTTGATGTTGCTTGGACTGTGCAGATAAAGAAAAAGCGGATTATCGGGTGTCACAAGCAAAGTCCA
>DONZ01000015.1 GCA_003512875.1 Desulfovibrio sp.
ATCATACCCCAAAAGAGCATAGAAACGTTTCAGGGTATCGGCGACAATCGTCGTATAGGCATGCCCCAAATGGGGACGGGCGTTCACATAATAAATCGGCGTTGTTACATAAAAATTAGACATATCTGCTCCTATTCATGGCTTTCGTCAAAAGATGCGCGCTTAAATTGTTTCTCTTTTTGCCGGTAATGGGGCTTAGGCTTGCGGTTATATCTGTTCTGACTTCGCTCTTCTTGATATTCATCATCCAAAAGTTTGGAAAAATCCATATCCTCGCAGAAATGCTCATCATTTCCCATGGACATATAATTGCCGTAGGCGGTCTGCTCATCATGTTCATGGCAATCGTCAAAGCCTTGCGTCTTAACCGGGTGCAGTCCCTCCCATCCGTCAACATCGATTTCCTGCTCTTGCCCTTGTTCATTAAGCACCGCAACGGTATTTTTAAACATGTTTGTCCGAACGACTTTCAATATTCCCATATCCGTCGTGTAGCGTTTGCCGATCTTGGGAGCCGCATTATGGAAAGCATCATACGTATCTTGCTCATAACTCAGACAGCAAAGCAGCCTTCCGCAAATGCCGGATATTTTAGCGGGATTTAAAAAGAGATTTTGTTCCTTTGCCATTTTGATAGTCACAGGAGCGAAATTTTTTAAATATCTGCGGCAGCAAATCACCATACCGCAGTTACCGAGCGCACCGAGCATTTGCGTTTCGTGGCGGACGCCGATCTGCCGAAGTTCTATGCGCGTTCTGTATTCCCGCACCAAATCCTTGACAAGCTCCCTGAAATCGATACGGGTTGGGGCGGTAAAATAAAAAATCATTTTACTCCTGTCCAAAAGGATTTCCACATCGACAAGCTTCATTTCCAGCCCGTGATTTTTTATGCAATTCCTGCAAAACTCAAAGGCTTGTTCCACAAGCTCTTCGTGTTCCGTCGCTTTTACGATTTCATCTTCCTGAGCCAGACGTATGGTAAAAGGATTTTGCGGCTTGCAAAAATCAATGCTTTCGGAAAGCTCGCTTTTTGCCCGCACCTCGCCGTTTTCCTCCTGATTTTTCTCATTCATCTTACTCAAAAGAAATTCAGGGGAACTTAATGAACTGCACTGCCAGACAATTCTCCCGAAAAAAATGGAATTGTCATTATATGCGACAACAGCCTGCCCGAAACAAAGCGTTTCTTCCCGTTCCACTATTCCGATACGGACTTGACCGTATTTGCTGCAGCGAATACCGATATATTGTTTCATAAATTTTTCTTATCAATCCTTAGCAATTCAATGTTTATCCGTCCAATTTCAAAATATTGCGGACTATGCCCGTGTTTTGCTCTCCGTTATGGTGTTTATAGCTGTTATGCAAAAATTCCAAAGGAGCATGGTGGCATTTTTTCACAATGGCATGAGCCATTTTTTCCAGAACATCGTGCAATTCCGCATTGTTAATTCCTAAATGTTCCAAATTTTTCAACGTCTTCGCCACTTCTTCTTCGGCGATTTTATTGCCTTTATTTTCAATATCCAAAATAGTGGGCTTCAGTGTCAGCGAACCGCGCCAAAACTCGAAAGCTTTTACTTCCTCATCGACAATCTGTCCCGCTTTCGTGGCTTCCTGCTTCCTGTTGGCGAGATTTTCTTCCACAACTTCTTTTAAGTCATCGATATCATAGACATAAACATTATCGAGATTGTTCACGGCAGGGTCGATGTCACGAGGCATGGCGATATCAATTAAAAACATGGGGCGTTTTTTACGTTTCTGCATAACCCGCTGCATGAGGTCCGGACGAATAATCGCCTCCATAGCGCCTGTGGAGCTTATCATGATGTCCGTATCCGCAAGACATTCTTCCAATGCCTCGAAAGAAAAGGCTTCCCCGCCGATTTTCCGCGCCAGCTCTTCGGCTCTTGCAAACGTTCTGTTCACGATTTTCAATTCTTTGATTCCGCCGTTCATCAAATGCATGGCGGCAAGCTCCGCCATTTCGCCCGCGCCCAAAAGAAGAGCCTTGTTTTCACCCATATTGTCAAAAATACGCTTGGCAAGCTCCACAGCAGCATAGCTGATGGAAACGGCGCTTGAGGCGACAGCCGTTTCACTCCGCACGCGCTTTGCCACGGAAAAGGCTTTGTGCAATAACCTGTTGATCAGAAGACCGGCATGCCCGGCTTGCACGGACAGACGATAAGCGGCTTTCAGCTGTCCCAAGATTTGCGGTTCGCCAAGCACAAGGGAGTCCAAACTGGAAGCGACCCTGAACAAATGCCGGATAGCATCCTCATCTTCATAATGATACATGCAGGCACGAAGTTCATTGATATCAGCACCGCGGACTTCGCACCAAACTTTGAGCAAATCTTCATAATCGCCGTCATAGACGACAATCATCTCCACCCTGTTGCAGGTGGACAGAATAAGCGATTCTTTAACCGCAAGTTTGTTCTGAACGGAAGAAATGCTGCGTTTATGGCATAAAAACGGCCATGTTTCAGGAGCGGTAAATTCCGTCAAAGCGAATTTTTCCCGTATCTCCACTTGAGCGGTACGGTGGTTTAATCCAATAAGATGAATAATCGGCATGGCTGATACACTGAAAACCTTATCTATTAAAAACTATGGTGCGTCGGTAAGAACGTATTCACGACAAAAATCGAAAACATGGCAACAGCAAATACGATTAAGGCAAGTTTTGCGGTTTTGCGTCCGTTTGTGCCGCGAACTTCTCTTTCATAAAATAAAAATCCATAAAGAGCAAGAATGAGCAGGGAAATAATTTCCTTTGGGTCGAAACTGAACAGACGCCCCCATGCCATATATGCCCAGATAAAACCAAAAATAAGTCCTATCGCGTAAAGAGGAAAGCCAAAACGGGCGGCAATATGGTTAACTTTGTCCAAAGCCCCGAGTGAAGGAATATTTTTAGGCAAATTCATGAGCTTGGTTTTATTTTTCAACAAATTTTCCTGCCACAGAAAAAGACAGCCTGCTCCGGCGGCGACCCCCATAATGCCGATACCTGCAAAAACAAGGGACAGATGCACAACCAAAACCGGTCCGACCACCAAATTATCCATGGGCTTTTCTTGGTGCAGAAAAATAAGGGCGGACAAAAGCAAAATGAAACAAAGCGGAGCGACAAAAACAAAAATTGTCGTATACCGCAGTTTATAATAAATAATGAAAGCAATCAGCAAAAGCGACCATGCAAGAGGTATCAAATACCAAGAACGCAAAACATAAATATCCATATCACGGATAGCGCTGACACACAGCAAAAACGAAAGCAATATAAAGCTGACCGCCAAGCAGCAAATAGCTTTTTTCTGCACGGAAGCCGGCTGTTTGCCTTTGATTCCGATATAAAACAAAAACGTCGCCAAAGCGCATAAAAAGAGCGAAAGAAGTGAAAGGGTGACTAACATACGTTTTCCTCTTTATTTTTTTTAAGCATGGTGATTTCCTTATCGTCAATTTTTGAAACAACGCTTTGCGGCAAAATCTGCGCCAGTTTTCTATGCAGTTCATGAAATTTTTTAAGTTCAATCAAAGCCATGATTTCTTCCCGAAAATCCTTTGCCGCCAATGCCCTGAAAAGTTCCGCCCTTTTTTTTTCCTCAACATTGTCAAGAATAAGCGGGCGAAGAATTTGCAGCAAACGCAAAAAAGGCACATAGCCTTTCAAAACCCAATTATTTAAATCCTCTTTCAATGCTTTTGTAAATGCGGGACTTACGCCGGAACTGGACAGGGCGAAGATGAGGCTGTCATAATCCAAATGAGCCGGAACGATGAAATCGCCTCGTTCAGGACTTTCAACGGCATTGCAAAAAATACTATTTTCCGTACAGATTTTCAAAAAATCCCCGTTCACCTCCGAAGAAGCCGTCGCCGCAAATGCTAAACGGACCTGCTCCAAATCCTTCGGACAAAAATTCCGCTGACAATAGGAAACCCTCGGATTGAAGCCATATTCATCAAAAAACGCCCGCATAAAATCTTCTTCGGGCAAAAATGGGTCGATTACGATTATTTCGAGAGGCTCGGCTTTAAGAAGCGCGGATATTTTTCTTCTTGCGACGCCGCCTGCCCCCAAAACCAAACATTTATATTTAGTGACATCTAAAAACAACGGATAATATTTCATAAAAAAAGTATAAAACTTTAAGCTATACTTTTCAAGATTAAATTGCTATAAAAAACAAACACATTTTTATACGCCCAAAAAGGAAACACCATGAAAAGCATTAAAACCGCCCCGGAATTTATGAACTTGACAGAAGACGAAATCGTTGCGGCATTGGATGATTTTGAAAACCAGTTCGCGACGGAGGACGATGTCGACTCCGACATAGAACCGGAAAATCCGATAGTCAAAGAAGTTGCCAGACTTATCAACGAATATACCAACCGTTTTGACGAAATAATCGCGGAAGCCGGCGATGAAGGCGATTTGCCTGAAGAAATTTTCGAATATGAACCGGAAATCATCATCGAACGTGTCGCTTATGAAATTTTTATGGACGCCGTGCATGATTCCATGCAGGAAGCCGATGATTTTGAATAACAATCCCCATACCCCCATAACCGGGGGCTTTTCTTATGAATACCGTGAATACCGATTTTATTAATGTACCCAATGGAAAAACTTCAAAAGAGTATGTACTCCAAAACTTCCTGCTGATCATAAAAGAAAATAACAGCGAAGCCCTGCAAACGGCGGAAGACATTAAAGCATGGCTTGAAAAAAAATTCCTTTCGGCAACAATAGTAAGCGCTTTTATTCCTGAAGAAGAATTATTGAAGCATACCGAAACGCACGACATAGCCGTTATTCTCGGCGGCGACGGAACCATACTCGGCATTTCCCGCCGCATGTACCGAAACCCTGTTCCGTTGCTTGGCATAAACTTCGGCAAAGTCGGGTTTTTAGCGGATATTCCCCCCGAAAACTGGAAAGAA
>DONZ01000032.1 GCA_003512875.1 Desulfovibrio sp.
TTTTTATGATATGCGGATTGTCGTAAGCGCTTGTCTGGCGGGTTTTTCCTGCAGATATGACGGTAAAGCCAATACGGTTCCTTTCATACGAAGCCTGTATGAACGAAATTTGGTTCTGCCTCTTTGCCCTGAATGTTTAGGCGGACTTCTTGTTCCGAGAACCCCCTGTGAAATACGGGCTGATAGGGTTATTTCAAAAAACGGAACAGACTGCACGCAAAATTTTATGTCGGGGGCATTTTTAGCGTTGCAGTATGCGCGTTTTTACGGTGCGAACCTTGCAATTTTAAAAGAAAAATCACCCAGCTGCGGTGTAGGGCAGGTTTATGACGGAACTTTTTCCAAGACACTCATCAAAGGTGACGGAATATTCGCCCGTATGCTCAGGGAAAATAATTTTTTTGTATGTACGGAAAAGGACAGTGTTCTTGAAAAATTTTTAACCCGGTTTTCTTGTGATTATGAATGATACGTATGACTGGTCCGAAAAATTGGAAAAGTTTTCTTTGGAAGTTTCAAAGCCGAAAGCAGGTATTTTGATTGCCGCTTACGGTTCTTCAAATATGCAAAGCGGTCAGGCGATACGAAACTTTCAAGCAAAGCTTGAAAGATATTTCAAGATTCCCGTACGTATAGCATTTACCTCGGAAACGCTCCGCAAACGTTTAGCCCATGCGCGCACAAAATCGGATTCTGTTTTAAAAGCATTAAAAAAAATGGAATTTGAGCGTTTTACGCATATTGTAGTGCAAAGTTTGCATTTAATCGCAGGTATGGAATACTGCGATGTTTTGGAAGATACGAATATTGCAAGAAATTCAAGCAGGTTGAAAATCAGTTTCGGGTTACCTCTTTTGAATGCTGAAGAAGACATTTTGCCTGTTGTAAAAGCGCTGCATAAAATTCTTCCTGAAAAATTTCAGGAAAACGATATCGCTGTTTTTATGGGGCACGGCACAAGCCATGAAGCGGAACAGCTTTACCTCGCCCTTTCTTCCAAATTAACGGAAACGTATCCGTCTCTTTATGCTGCATGCATGGAAGGTTCATATACGTTGACGCACGTATTGGACGAACTGGAAAAAAAAGCCCGTATTAACAAGGTATGGCTCTTGCCTTTGCTTACGGTTATTGGTAAACACGCTCTATGCGATATGGCGGGCGATGACGAGTTTTCATGGAAAAGCAGGGTCCTTCGCCAAGGCTATTCATGTGAGCCGTATTTGAAAGGTTTGGCGGAATCAAATGAAATTCAAAATATTTGGATACGAAGAATTGAACAAGCTATTGCAATGTTATAGGAGTGAAAAATGGCTGTTGTTTCTGAAATGATGAAAGAAAGTATTGAACAAGGTTCGCTTATCCGGCAAATGTTTGATTTGGGAATAAAACTGAAACAGCAGTACGGAGAAGAGAATGTATTGGATTTCAGTCTTGGAAATCCCGATTTGCCTCCTCCTCCCGTTGTTCAGGAAGCAATGGCGGATTTGGCAAAAAACCTTAATCGTCCCGCAAGCTTAGGATATATGCAGAATGCAGGCTTTGCATGGGCACTTGAGGCTTTGGCGGAAGAATTGTCCAAAGAACAGGGAGTCGGATTAAGCCGTTTTGATGTAATGCTGAGCTGCGGCGCGGCAGGCGCCATGAACGCTTTTTTTCATTCCGTGCTTGAACGTGATGATGAAGTTTTGGCTTTTACGCCGTATTTCGGAGAATATAAATTTTATGTGAGAAACCATGGCGGTATTTTAAAAACCGTTCCGACCCGTGAAGATTTCATGCCTGATTTTGATGCATTGGAAAAAAGCATCACACCTAAAACAAGGGCTCTTATCATCAATTCTCCCAATAATCCCACGGGGGTGATATATTCAGAGGGTGTGCTGAAAAAATTGGTTGCAATTCTTGAAAGCGCAAGCAAAAAGAACGGTCGTCCCGTTTATTTGGTTTCCGATGAGCCTTACCGTTATTTGGCTTATGACAATTGCCAAGTTCCTTCTGTTCTTCCTTTATATACATATGCTGTCGTTATCAGTTCGTTTTCCAAAAAATACGGTATTGCAGGGGAAAGAATAGGCTATTTGGCTGTATCTCCCGAAATTGAAGACAAAGAATTGCTTATGGGGGCTTGTATCATGTCCAACAGGATTTTGGGATTTGTTAATCCTCCTGTGGTCGGGCAGTATTTAATGAAAGCGGCTCTTGGTTCTTCCACGGAAAATGCTTTGTCTGTCTATGCGAAACGCCGTGAAATTTTTTGCGATATTTTGGATGACGCAGGCATTGAATACCAAAAACCAATGGGTGCGTTTTATATTTTTCCGAAAGCGCCCGACGGGGATGACGAACTCTTTATTAAATGTCTGCAGGAAGAAAAAATATTGGGTGTTTCCGGAAAAGGTTTCGGGCTTGCAGGCTATATAAGGCTTTGTTATGCTGTTGAAGAGCGCGTTATCGAAAAATCACGCGAAGGTTTTAAACGGGCTGCGGATAAAGCAAGGAGCGTGAAGCAAGATCGGAAGAACGTTTAAAATCATAATTTTTTAGAAAAAAACAGTAAATGGTATTATTTTTCTTGACAAATTCATTAACTTATCTGTAAATTACCCTTTCGCAAGGAGAGTATATGAAAGAATTTCAGATGTTATTGCGGGATGTTGAACAAAACGGTCAGACATTTCACTATAATAATCAGAAAATTTGGCTTGAGCCCATGAAAGAATTTCATATTTCCTGCAAGATTATCGACGATATCCAAGCTGAAGTCTTTGTTCTTCCCGAAGAGGACGGTTGTCTTTTCAGAGG
>DONZ01000184.1 GCA_003512875.1 Desulfovibrio sp.
TCTATCGTTTACCCCTTTGCGGTAGCCATAAACGTCAACCCCGCAATGATTACCGTTTTGATGATTTTCTGCCTGGCGCTCGCCATGCTCACCCCGGCGGGCTCCCCCATGTCAGCCCTCATGTTCGGCAACAGCGAATGGGTAAGCACAAAGAATATTTATACATACGTCGTTCCGGGAGTGATTGTCATTTTCCTTTGCGTGTGCGTTGTGGGCATTCCGGTAGGATTTTTGGTGTTCTGACATATCTCTGAAAAAACAAAGCCGCTTGCGGCGAACCGCACCCCATTTATCGGGCACAGCCAAACCAATACTTGAGAAGCGGTTCGCGGCGAGGGGTTTTTCATTTAAAAAATAAAATTAAAACAATAAATTGAACGCATAATGCATATAATTTTTCTTGCGCTCCTCAAAAAGTCGGTATACATTCAAGTACACAAACGGAAAAGTATGTTCTAACCGTTTCTTGTGACGTATCATACTTGCAGTAAACAGGAAAATTGAATATGGCAATAGAAAAAGTCAAAGCGTATTTTAAAAAATTCGGCATGGAAAACAAAATACAGGAATTTAAAGTTTCCAGCGCAACCGTTGAGCTTGCCGCTCAAGCCCTGCACTGTGAACCGTGCAGAATTGCCAAAACACTTTCCTTTTCGGTCAATAAACACCCCATATTGATTGTGGCTGCCGGCGACGCCAAAATCGACAATTCAAAATACAAAGCCCAGTTCAAAACAAAAGCGAAAATGCTTTTGCCCGAAGACACCGAAACAATAATCGGGCATAAAGCAGGAGGCGTTTGTCCTTTCGCTGTCAATGAAAATATTGACGTTTATCTTGATGAATCATTAAAACGCTTTCAAACCGTTTTTCCCGCTTGCGGAAGTGATAACAGCGCCATCGAGCTGACCATTCCAGAACTTGAACAATATGCCCAAATGACGGCATGGATAGATGTTTGCAAAAATTGGAATGAACCCAAGAATGATTAATCCGATATGCAGAAATATTGTACTATTCATATCGATAACAATATTAAATTCATCATGCCGATAAAAAATAAAACACATCTCTTGCAAGCTGAAAAGCCGTTCTAAAGAATATCCGCAAAAGCAGCTTGAAAGTATTCCAAGCCGTTTTTTATTCACATTCTTTTAAGTTTCGCATCAAAATATTCATCCAATACCGGTGAATTAACAGTATGCATTAACGAAGCTGTTTCTATGGCATTAACCATATTGATAATTTCTCTTTCAGTCACTTTAAAAAGGACGGACTGGGCTGTTTCCAAATCAAAACCTTTTTCATAATTGCTTCAGGCATGATTTGATGGTGAAGCATAGACACATTAGCTATTATATAAACTGATACATCAGATAAATTTAAAACCGCTTCCATGCGTATTATCGCAAAACAAGCATTTTTCCGCAACATTCAATTTCAGTCGTTTTTTGAAACGCCGTAGGCTTTTTTGATATAATGCAGATTATAATCAATTCCCCAGTGGATTTGCTTGATAATGTATTCAAGCTTGGCAATATTCTTTTCCTTTATGGAATCAACAATCTGCCCATGCTCTTTAATCGCGTTTTGATACCATTCCCTGATGAAATTCTTGCGGGGAAAGTCCCAAAGCCTGTTTTTGATAGGCGTGATAATGCGTTCGGCAAAAACATTTTTGCCAAGTTCGGTGAAAACATCATGAAATTCATAATGGCATTTGTCATATGTGACCATGTCGTCCTCATTCAGAGCGTTTCTCATTTCTTCATTTTTCAGGTAAAGATATTCCAAATGCTCCGGCATGTAAAAATGCAGGGAGCTCATTATGAGCAGCGCTTCAAGCGTTCCGATGGTGCTGTATAAAAAAGGAAAATCTTCATATTCCAAAGAATTGATCACAACTTTGCTGCGCGGATAAATGGTCAGAAATCCTTCCGCTTCAAGCTTGATGAGCGAATCCCTCAAAGGAGTGCTGCTCATGGCGAGCTTTTTGCTGATATCTTTCAAATTCAGCGTGCTTCCCGGAAGAAGCACGCCGTCACGCATTTGTTTCAGCAAATACTCATAAACTTTTTCACGTGCGGACCCTTCGGAATGAATTGGCTGTATCATATATCTTCCTTTTATCATTATGCTTTTCATAAGTATATCAAATAAAACATCAAGTCAACAACAAAAATACAATTTATCTTTCAGAAAAATATATAATTATAAGAGGTTATATCTATTTCGCAAACAAAATCACAGAATTTTTTAAAAAAGGCTTTTCTTTTTTTAAAAATTTTTATATAGATAAGTTAACTGATATATCAGTTGAAACAACATAAAACATTTTCTTTGTTTTTAATGGAGGAACGTATGAAAAAATTATTGAAACAAGCATTAGCGGCATGCGCCGCGGTTTTGCTGTCCGCCGGCATTTCCCAAGCCGCTGATTACAACCTCAAATTACAAACATATTATCCGGCGACAACCCTGCAAATCGCCAAAGGGTTTGCGGATAACGTAAAAGCCATGTCAAACGGCAGGGTCGACATCCAAATTTTCTCCGGCGGAGAACTTGTCGGCTCCGGCAATATCCTGAAATCCGTTAAAACTGGCATGATCGACATCGGACACGGCATGGGCCACCATTTTGCGGAAATGAAGACAGGCACGTTGGAATCCGGGCTTCCCATGGCTTGGATGGACGCCACGGAAGCGCAAATCCTCTATAAGCACAGAGGATTGAAAGAAATTTTTGAAAAGCAGTATGAAAACGCCGGAGTCGTGTATCTCGGGCCGACCAGAGCTTCCGCATACCAGCTCCTGACCAAAACCCCGGTCAGCTCCCTTGATGAACTGAGAAAATTAAAAATCAGGGCGGTGGGCGCAGCAGCAAAAATGCTCACCAATTTGGGTGTGAGCTGTGTGAACCTTCCAGTGGAAGATATTTACATGGCGCTTTCAACCGGACAGATTGACGGCGTTCTGTACGGAAACGCGTTTGAATACGAAGAAACCAAATATTACGAAGTCGCCCGATATATCAATACGACGCCGCTCATCGACCCGATCACCGACACGCTGATCATCAATAAAAAACTTTGGGATTCTTTCCCTGACGACATTAAAGCCATTTTCAGAGCTGCCGCCGACTGCGCCGTAAACGATTACTATTTCTTCACGGCGAACGAAAGCATGCGCGTTATCGGAACCACGTTCAAAGACAAGACAACGTCTTTCTCCGCGGAAGACCAAAAAGAAATCCTCCAAGCCGCAATCAAAGTATGGGACGAGGAAGCGAAACGCTCTCCTGAATTTGCGAAAGGCGTAGAAATTTTGAAACAGTTCGCCAAAGAAAAAGGAAGACTCTAACCATGAGGGCTCAGGGCGGCAAGCCGCCCTGACTTTTTTGCAACATCAGCGGAAAAGGACGTATTATGATGACAATAAAAAGAATTGTGGAATGCATTGATAAAACGAACCGTTTTATCACATCGTTCACAATGTGGCTCATTCTTCCATTGATCGGCATCATGCTTTTTGAGGTGGTCATGCGCTATGCGTTCCATTCCCCGACGGTTTGGGGGGCGGAACTGAGTTCCATGATTTTCGGTATCTATATGATTTATTCGGGACCTTGCTCTGTTTATGAAAAAGTGCAGGTAAGCGTCGATTTGTTTTCTTCAAAATGGAAACCCAGAACGCAAGCCGCCGTGCATTGCCTCACCTATGTTTTCACCATGGCGTTTTTCGTCAGCATAATTTCTTTAACCTTTAAATACGCAATGGAATCATGGGAATTGAAAGAAGTGTCGACATCCGCGTGGGGTCAGCCCATTTATCATTGGAAAGCCCTCATCCCCATAGCCTATGTGCTGACTTTCGCGCAAACGGTTTCCGACTTCATCCGCAACGCATACCTTGCGATAACCGGGGAGGAATTATGATAGACGCGTATTCGACCACCGCATACATGTTTCTTTCCATGCTGCTTTTAATGGCAACAGGTCTGCCTATTGTTTACTGCCTCGGCGCAGTCGGCTCTCTTGCCGCAATTTTCCTTTGGGGCTTTGAAGCGCTGGACATCGTTTATTTTGCAACTGTCGACCTCATGAACAACCTTATCCTGAGCGCCGTACCGCTCTTTATTTTCATGGGCTTCGTCCTTCATGAATCAAAAATAGGCAGGGATTTGTTCGACACCGTCCATTTGTGTTCGGGCAGGCTCCGCGGTGCATTGGGTATAGGAACAATGCTTTTATGCGCATTGATGGCTGCCATGCTCGGAGTAAGTTCCGCGACGGTACTCTCCATGGGCGTTATCGCCGTTCCTGCCATGCTCCAAAAAAAATATGACAAATCACTGGCTGTCGGCATCGTACAGGCGGGCGGCGCATTGGGCTTTTTAATTCCTCCCAGCATGATGATGGTCATGTATGCCTTCATCAGCGGCGTTTCGGTCGGAAAGCTTTTTGCAGGCGGCATTGTTCCCGGAATTTTGCTTTCGCTGATTTATATCCTTTATATCGTCATCCTCGCATGGCTCAAGCCGGATTATGCTCCCGCCATGGAAACCGAGGAACCCGTCTGCACCAAAATCAAAGCCAAAGCCCTTCTTGAACTTGCGCTTCCATTAACCCTTATTTTCTCTATCTTGGGCACTATCTTCATGGGCTTGGCTTCTCCGACAGAAGCAGCCGCCATCGGCGCGGCAGGCTCCCTTGTCTGCGCCGCAATCAAAAAACGCCTGAATTTGGAAATGCTCAAAGCCAGCTGCAGGCAAACATTCGCTATTTGCGGTTTTGCGGCATACCTTATCATAGCGGCATTGATTTTCAGCAAAGTTTACACCGGACTTGGCGCGACAACAATGATCAAATCCCTTGTCCTCGGACTTGACCCCAATCCCATTGTCGTCATGGCGCTTATTCAGATCTCGTTTTTCATCTTAGGAATGTTCATGGACGACATCGCCATTTTATTCATGTGCATGCCCATTTATATCCCTATCATCATCGGTTTGGGTTTTGACCCCGTATGGTTCGGCATTTTATTTGTTGTCAATATGCAAATGGCGTATATCACGCCGCCGTACGGGCTTAACTTATTTTACATGCGGGCGGTGGCGCCGAAAGAAGTCACCCTGAAAGACATTTATTGGGGCGCTGTTCCGTTCATTTTCCTGCAAGGGCTTCTTCTCGTTCTTTTAATTTTGTTCCCGCAGCTTGTGCTTTGGCTTCCCGACTTGATTTTCGGATAAAAAAGGATTGAATATGATGACTGTAAATTCACTAGAAATACCAAGATTTTCCGGCATTAGAACCTTCATGCGCCTGCCTCAGGCGGCAGACGGACAAAAAGCGGACGTTTCCGTCATCGGGGTTCCTTTCGATACGGCAACCTCGTTCAGACCGGGAACAAGATTCGGACCTGCCGCCCTGCGCGAAGCTTCCCTTATTCTCAAACCCTATTGCCCCGTCGTGGATGTGGATATTCTGGAACATTTGACAATCGCCGATTATGGCGACTGCCCGACAATTCCGGGATACACCGAGGAAAGCCTCGACAAGATTCAGGAACACTTATTTCCCTTTTACAAGGAAAACACCGTTCCCGTTGTCTTAGGCGGCGACCACAGCATAACCCTTGCGGAACTGAGGGCTTTTCATGAAGCGAAAGGACCTGCGGCACTGCTCCACTTCGACGCCCACAGCGATACCGTTCCGGAATACTTCGGAAAACCTTATAACCACGGCTCGCCTTTCTACCATGCCCTCAACGAAGGATTGATCATTCCGGAAAAATCCATACAAATCGGCATACGCGGACCTCTTTACGACAAGCATATCTTGGATTATCCCAAAAACAAAGGCTTGCGAATCGTCCTGGGCGACGAACTCCACAACAGGGGCTGTGATGCAATTATCGCCGAAGCCATTGCACGGCTGCAAGGAAGCCCTGTTTTTTTAACCTTTGACATTGATTTTCTTGACGCTTCGTACGCTCCGGGAACAGGAACCCCGGAAGTGGAAGGCTTTTCAACACGGCAAGCCCTCTGCATGGTCCGAAAAATCTGCAAAAAAATCGATGTGGCAGCCATGGACCTCGTGGAAGTTCTGCCGGATAAGGACGCTTCAGGCATAACCGCCTTAGCCGGCGTTTCAGTAATCCATGCCTTTCTCGCCGCCCTTGCATGGCGGAAAAGCAATACGCCTTCATAAAAAAACGGGTATCCCGATAAACATGTATCCGCGCCATGCCCCGTCCATCGGACAAAACAAAACCGATGAACGGGGTGTGGGGTAATTTGCGGCGGTATTTTATTCTCAATCATCCCTCCATGGTAGCTATATACATATTACCCCTGCACAGTATTCCAGGAGTAATTGCTATTTTCCTCTGCATATGTACTGTCGGTATGCCTGCTGAATTTCTTGTATTTTGGCTTTCTTCAAAAGATGTAAATATATTAACTATAACTCGGTATAAAAACTATTTTTTTAAAAAACTCCATCATATATAATATTTCATTATTCATATCAATAAAAATATTAAATCAACTGAATTGCTTTTGACGAAATAATAACTACGCTTTCTTTATACTTTATTTTTAAAATTTTTGCATATGCTGCCTTAATTAAAATAAAAAATGACTTGAAATAAACCCAAGCCATTTTTTTATTCATATCCTTTTAAACTTTTTGCTTAAAAATTCATCTAATATTTGGACTGCTTTTTTATTGCATGCTGTCGCACTTTGAAAATCAACAGAATACATTAATGAACGTGTTTGTATGGCATTAATCATATCGGCAATTTCCCTTTCAACGATTTTAAAACACACAGAATAAGTAATTGCTAAATCAAACCCATTTATATCTTTTGCCATTTCCTCCATTTTATATACACAAACAATAGACGGTTCATACTCTTGTGCCGATTGCAATGGATTTCCCTTATATTCACAATATCTGGCAAATGCGTATTGCGGATTTGAAATTGAATAATGCTCATTAAAATTTTGCATTATTACCCTATTCTCCGTGTACTTAGTTTTAAAATACGTCACCTTTTCAGACTTATCGTTTTCAAGCTTATCATTCTCCCAAACTCTTGGAAACCAATTCCCCAATGTACTTAATAAAAGCATGAATACCTCTAATTATTATTTACAATTTTATCTGTTATTCCTATATATCGACAATTCAATTTCCTCATCAACTCCTAAATATTCCATAATATAAATAAGATTTTGAATATGATCATGAGCATTAAATTTTGTATCAACATAACAAAATGGTGATACTTTTTTAAATATATGATCAAATTCAACTGACATGCTTGTTGTTAAAATTACTTTACCACTTTTTAAAGCAAAAGATTTAAAATTTTCTTTTATATAACCATTCTTAACAAATTGCTTTACGCAATGCACCGTAAAATCTGTCCATGATGTGCCAAAATTCTGTTCAACTCCTCCTATCTTTAACTGTTTAGGTTTTGAATACGTTAATTCATCTGCCACATAATATAAATACTCTTTTAACTGCATTAATTCTCCCCTATGCAACTTATCATTTTTCCTCTGTTTTTCTTTTAATTCGGCAATAATGTTTTCTTGCTTTCCTTTGGGGAATAAACGGATTTGCGAAGCAATTTTATCAACGTTATTCATAATTGCACTCCTTCTTTTTGTTGAATTTTATTTATAAAATCAGCTAGATAAATATCCATTTCATATAATTGTCCTGCATATGCAACCTGCATTTCAAACTCCTTACTTATATCAGGATATTTTTTTATAATTTCATCAAGTAAACAATCAAATTCAGCTTGACCGTAAGCATTTTTTAAAAAATCCAATTTATTTTGGAAAGCACGAAGTTTATCTATGCACTCATTAGCTGAAATTTCCTGATATATTTCAAGATGTTGTAAAAGTGACCTTATCACTGTCGATTGATTGACTTTTCTTTTTAAAATATTCTTGGAATATTCGTTCAAACTTGCAACAATTTGGTCCAATCTCTCTTTATCGCTTTTAGAAATGCTATAACTTTTCCGTATGGTCTTATCTGTCGAAAATTGAAAAAATACATTGTCTAAAAGCAACATCTTTTCGCTTTTTTTATTTTTAAAAACATCAATGATAAACAGACTAAACTCTTCATAAGGAATTCTCTCATCAAAAAAATCAAAAACTTTTTTCAAAAACTCTTCCTCATAAGAAACTTCTTCCGTTGTATATTTCTCATGCAACAAATAATGCAACGCTCCTCGTTTCCCTTTGATTTGAGAGATTTTTTTTAGCTTTTCTAGTTTTTGGATTTCAGCACATGTCAATGAAAGTTTAATCTTTTCCTCTCTGTTTGTATTATTTGTTTGTGTCATACGTCTTTTCTTCCTCTCCATCCAACTTTTTTTCTTCACACGTTATAAGAAGTTCTCTTATCAATATTGGACTTGCAAAAAAGCCAAATTGATTAAATGTTGCAGTTGTTCCCTGATTTTGCCCTATGGCATTTTGCACACTGTAGCCTTGCGGACAAAGTCTTCCTGCTTCCTGATAACACTCTGCCCAACTTACCATTGAACCGGAACAATTAATATGATGAAGATCTTTGCCGTCAGGACCTATCACTGTTTTAGAAGTTGCACATGCTGATAAAAACATAAAAAGAAGAAAAACTATTTTTCGCATATAAACCCTCTCTTCATTTTTCTTTAAAATAGCATAATATATAATTCCGTCAATATGTTACATTAAAAAATAAAGTAGACATTTTCAAAAAAAGAGAGATACACTAGAAAAAAAGATAAAATTTTTTTTAAAAAAACATATTAATAAAAAAAAGTAGACACAAATTTTAACTTCATTTAGTATAATAACGCGACAGTATCATTAATAAAAATAAACCTTTTATAAATAACAACGCAACATCTTATAATTATTATAAAATTTTATTTTTTATAAAAACACTATTAAAATCTTGCGGGAAAACATGGGGAGCATGAACTATGCAAAGGCTGTCCTGCATGGTGAGCAAATACAGTTTCTGCCCGTTCACGGTCGAAAGGGCAAGCCACAGTTTTCCGTCTTCCGGAAGCTCAGCGCGAAAAAAAAGCTGAGGCATTGTTTTTGTGTTTGCTAAGGGTTCATTTTTCCTGTTTTCCGCATTCACCGCATTTTTTTCAGCAAGCGTTTTTTCCTGCTCCAATTTCGCATTGCTGACCGCGCTTTCCTGCGGTTTCGCTCCGGCGCCCCGCTGTGCGGCATCTTTTTCGTCCGAAACATCGGCTTCGGCGCTCTTTCCCATAAATAAAGGAACAGTGCCGTAACCCTGCAGAAAAACCTTTTCATCTTCCTCGGTCAGCGTAACAAAGTTTTCCCCTTTGACATAACGTCCGAGCACCGGCTCATGCCAAATTTTTTGGGCTAATTCCTGTGTTTTCGCCACTGTTGCGAGCATAAAGGCATGGTCTTCCGGAATGGCGGGCACTTGCTCTTTAAACGTATTCGCAACGTCATTCCTGCCGCTTTCAAGCCAAATCTTATGTCCCTGCCAAAGTTTGCCGTACGCTTTTTTATCCGATTTCCTCACTAAAATCCGCCATGTCTGATTAAGCATGGAATCGGCTAAAGCGTATTGTTCGTTATCGGCTGTAAAATGAGCGTGTTTTTCATCCGTGAGGAAAAAATCTTCCTGAAAATCCGCCGGGCTTTGCTCTGCAGTGTTTTCTGCGGCAGGCTGTTTAGCATGTTCCGCACGGCTTTCTTCTTCCAATGCCGACTGCGGGTCGAATTCTTCATAAAAAGAAGGCTCTTCGGCCGATATTTCCTGTCCAAAGAGCAAAATAAAAACAAAAATCCAAAAAATTTTCATACCGCACCGATTATGCGCCTGCGACACCATTTTTCGGATATGCCGGAGCATTCTCATACGCCTGCATGGCTATGCTCATATAAGCGTTATCAAAAGCAGCAGGTTTTTGAGGCAAACTTCTCGCAACGGCATAAAGCCCGGCAAGCATATCCCCAAAATCCACATGTCCCATGTGGGCGAGGCGTATCATCTCATCTTTCATAGGCTCCTGCCCTGCTGCGATAACCACGCCTGTTTCTTTCGCCGCAAGACCGACCAGTTCGCTGCCTGAAACGTTCTGAGGCATTGCGACGGAAGTGAGTCCCCATGCGTAATGCGTTTTCGCAAAGGGCTCGAGCCCCATGGCTTTTATTCCCGCTCTGGTCATCTGCGCAAGGGCGAAGTGCTTTTGATAAAGAGCGTCCAAGCCCCCGTGCCCCGCATCCTCAAAAATCATGGCAAGAGCTTCTTTCAAGCCCACAATCAGCGAAACCGGAGAACTGAAATTGGTTTGATTTTTCAACACGTTCTTAAGTTCCGCTTTCAAATTGAAATAAAAACAGCTTGTTTCCGTTTGTTCGGCTTTTTTCCACGCCTTTTCCGAAAAAGCAAGCAGCGAAAGACCTGCCGGCACCATAAGCCCTTTCTGCGAACCGGTTAAAAGAACGTCAATCCCCCATTCGTCCATAGGCGCAGGAGAAATTCCCACGGACGAAATACCGTCGGCAACAAGCAAGACATCATATTTCCGCGTTATTTTCGCAATTTCATGAATAGGGTGCATAACCCCCGTGGAGGTTTCGCAAATTTGAATGCAAACACCTTTTATATCGGCATGCTGTTTCAAAACCGCTTCAATATCTTCAGCTAAAACCGCCTCTCCCCAAGGCTTCGCAATTTCCACGGTTTCCAAGCCCTGCACCTGTGCGATGGAACGCCAGCGCTCCCCGAATTTCCCCGCTTGCGCCACAAGGATTTTTTC
>DONZ01000077.1 GCA_003512875.1 Desulfovibrio sp.
GCCCATGCCAAAAGCGTTGAAATGAGAAAATAAATCAGATGAATGAGGGAGATATGTCAGTAATAAAAACGGATATTCCAGAATTGAAGCTTCTTTCCCGCGGCAAAGTCCGTGATATGTATGAACTTGATGAAAAAAGCGTCCTTATTGTGACAACAGACCGTATGTCTGCTTTTGATGTTATTTTAGAAGACCCGATTCCGAATAAAGGCATTATTTTAAACCAGTTGACGCTGTTTTGGATGAAACGGTTTGAATCATTGGTGCCTAATCACATTATTGAGTCCGATGTCAATAATTATCCTGAATTTTTGCAAAAATATAAGGAGCAATTGGAAGGTCGCTCTGTTATTGCAAAAAAAGCCAAGCCGCTTGCCGTCGAATGTGTGGTGCGCGGTTATTTAGCCGGTTCCGGATATAAGGATTATCTGAAAACTGGCATGGTTTGCGGACATAAGCTTCCTGAAGGATTGAAAAATTCTTCCCGTTTTGCGGAACCGCTTTTTACGCCTTCAACAAAGGCGGAAATCGGTGACCATGACGAAAATATCAGCATCGAACAGGCTGCAAAAATTATCGGTGCGGAACTTTGTGAGAAAGTGAAAAATCTGAGTCTTGAAATTTACGGCAAAGGGCGTGATTATGCCGCAAGCCGCGGTATTATCATCGCCGATACGAAATTTGAATTCGGCATGGTTGACGGCGTGCTTACCTTGATTGATGAAGTGCTCACTCCTGATTCTTCACGCTTTTGGCCTGCCGATTCGTATGAGGAAGGTAAAAATCAGGCAAGTTTCGACAAGCAGTATTTGCGCGACTGGCTTGAAATGCAAGATTGGGATAAAACGCCTCCTGCACCCCGTTTGCCGGAGGATGTTGCTAAAACAACAACACAAAAATATCAAAAAATTGCTGAAATTTTAACAAAATAGCGAGGTGGATTATGATATTGGAAGGTAAAAAAGCTCTTGTTTTCGGCGTGGCAAACGACAGAAGCATTGCTTACGGCATTTCCGAATCTTTTAAAAATAATGGTGCAAGATTGGCATTCAACTATATGGGCGATGCCATTAAAAAACGTCTTGAACCAATCAGCGAAAAGCTCGGCGGCGAGTTTATTTTTCAATGCGACGTGACAAGTGACGAACAAATCGCCGAGAGCGTCAAGCTTGTTAAGGAAAAATGGGGAACCATCGATGTTTTGGTTCATTCCGTGGCTTTTGCGCATAAGGAAGATTTGCAGGGCAGATTTATTGAAACTTCCCGTGACGGCTTCTTAACCGCAATGAATATTTCCGCGTATTCTTTAATCGCTTTGTGCAAAGCCTTTGAAGAAGTAATCAATCCTAACGGTTCCGTTATTTGTATGACCTATTACGGTTCTCAAAAAGTGATACCGAACTATAATGTCATGGGGGTTGCCAAGGCTGCTCTTGAAAGTTCTGTGCGTTACCTGGCAAGTGACTTCGGACCGAAGGGCGTACGCGTCAACGCAATCAGCGCAGGACCGATCAAAACACTGTCCGCTTCCGGCATTTCTGATTTCAGAGACATTTTAAACCATATTGAAACCCATGCGCCGCTTCGCAGAAATGTTACCACAGCAGAAGTCGGCAATACCGCAAGTTATTTGGCTTCCGATATGAGCAGCGCCGTAACCGGTGATATTATCTATGTTGACTGCGGTTTCCAAAGCGTTGGTTTTTAGGAGAACGTATGATTAAGAGTTTATTGTTTATCGCCTGCATTGCGGGGATTGTGTTCCTTTTACGCAAGAAAGGCATTATGCCTGCCTGAATGAGGGATGATAACCAAGCTGGAGCTTGTGATATAAGCAAAAAGAAAAAATAGTTTTTCTGTAATAAAAAAGGATAACAAAAAATGTTATCCTTTTTTGTCGCTTGAGCATCAAAACACACCTGCCCGCAGGCGGATTTCATCATAACCGTTCCAGTTTTTTGTATAAGGCTGTATAGGGATTTTCAAAAGGAACATCATTTTTGCAGCCTTGCCATTTTCCTTCATGAAAAAGAAGCCCTTCAATGCCCCGAACGATATGTCCTTTGAGTTTCGCCCATTCGGGAGCGATGAGTTCCTCATCATGGCAATCAGCAGTAAGTCTGTGAATGGCGATATTTGAGGGAATAATGCATAATGCGTCGCAAATGAGTCTGATGTAGTCTTCCTGTTCCATAGGCGTATAGGCATTTGCACGACAATCTTTTGCGAGCTGTGTGTTTTTGCAAACATACAGCCCATGGAGTTTTATGCCTTGAACGGGAAGTTTGCACACTTCCCTCACCGTATCAAGAAAATCTTCCTTTGTTTCGCCTGGAAGCCCCGCCATAAGATGGACGCAGACATTGAGATTGTACTTGCGTGAACGTGTTATGGCGTCCACCGAGCATTGCACGGAATGCCCCCTGCGTATGCGCTTGAGGGTTTCGTCGTGCATGGATTGTATGCCGAATTCTATCCATTTTGTTTGAAAGGGCAGCGAAGCCAAAAGCCGGAGCTTTTCTTCATCAATGCAGTCGGGACGGGTGCCGATGGAAAATCCGACGCATTTTTCCAAACTTGCCAGTTCTGTTGTCATTTTTTCCAATTTTTCAAGACAGCCGTAAGTATTGGAATAGGACTGCATATAGGCGAGAAAATTTTTTGTGTTTTTGAGCCTGTCTGATTTGCTGAATTTATCGAGCCAGTATTCCCATTGTTTGGTAAGGCTCAGTCCTTTTTGCATAAGCCCGGAACCGGAGCCGTCCGCATTGCAGAACGTGCAGCCTCCGTATTGAATGGTACCGTCCCTGTTGGGGCAGCCTGCATGGGCGTCAAGGGAAATTTTTTGTACTTTCGCCTTATGCCTGTTTTTGAGCCATGCATCAAAGGAATAATAAAGATAATGTGATTTCATGAAAAAATTGTAGCAACTTGTTTCAATTTGGCAAGCGATTAATATGGTATTGAGAAATGTTTTTCTTTTTTGCTTTTCCTTGACTGTATCCTTGAAATAGGCTATAAGAAATCTTCACGTTGTGTGTAACGCCCCGCATTTTAGCAGATGTTGGGTGTTTTTTATTTTTATTTTTAAGGATATTATCATGAGTAACACTCCAATTTCCGTACAAGGCTATCAAAAACTTGAACAAGAGCTTGATCGCTTAAAAAAGGAACGTCCTATTGTGATTCAAGCGATTAAAGAAGCACGAGAAGAAGGTGATTTAAAAGAAAATGCTGGATATGATGCTGCTCGTGAACGCCAAGGTTTTTTAGAAGCCCGCATTAATTATATTGAATCAAAATTATCGGCTTTCAATGTTGTGGATTTAAATACGCTGAGCGGCAATAAGGTTATTTTTGGCGCAACGGTGAGAGTTGTTGATATTGATACCGATGAAGAAAAAGAATTTACCCTGCTTGGTCCCGATGAAGCCGATTTTGCGTCAGGCTCCATTTCTATCAGTTCCCCTGTCGGCAGTGCCTTGCTTGGACACGAAGAAGGCGAGGAAATCACCATTGATATTCCGAAAGGCCGTGTTACCTATGAAATTTTGTCTATTGAATTTCGTGGTGCGTAAAATTATTTCGCCATTAAAACAAAAAAGCCGGGTTTACTCGGCTTTTTTGTTTTAATAGTAATCTTTTGTTTTAACGGTAATCCTTGACTTTATATTCGATCAGTTCGCCGTTCACAGCATTGATTGCATAGTTGTATTCAAGGTCGTCATGTATGAATTTTAATGTATATATGTTGTAACCACGTTTAATTTCTTGAGAAATTTTTATGAAATGAGCTTCGTCCCCTTTGATTTTCGCATGGGATAAAGCAATTTCCTTTATTTTTCGTATGGGCAAAATTGCGTTATCAGGCTGAAACGGCGTTATGGACGCACTGTTTTTTTCATAACTGTATTGTATGATTTTTCCGTTTTCAATGTTGACGGCATATTCATATTCAATATCATCTTTGTAAAATTCTATTTCATATTGCAGGATATTGCCGTCAAATTCTTTTTCGATTTTGAGGGAATGGATTTCATCTTCTTTCAGTCGGGCGTGGGTTAAGGCAATTTGCTTCGCTTCTTCCATGGTTGTTCCTTCGCTTTGTTCTGCATGGGCAAAATGGGGCAAAGAAGACAAAAACAGTAAAAAAAGCGCATAAATTTTGTTTTTCATAGGGTTATTTGTTTTTATTTTGCATGTTAGAGAAATTCTTCAAAAAGATAGATAAGAACGCAAATGCCTGCAAAGCCAAGTATGCTCCATTTTATCACTGTGACATCATTGGCTATTTTTTGAATTTGTTCTTCAGGGCTTAGTTTAGGATTTTTTATTGCGCACTGCAAGTGTTTGTTTTTGGTGCGTTCCTGCAATAGGCTTGATTCAATAATGATTTCCTTTTCTTCCGGTGAGTATTCCTGAAATTCTTCTTGGCTGCAGTTTAGCGGAATAAGATTTGATTTGCATTTCGGGCAATTTTTTTTGTTTTTGAAATCCAAATACGTTTCCTGATTGCAGTTTTCGCAGTAATAGGTTCGTTTGGCGGATTTGAACATAATATTCCTCGTATAATCGGTATGATGCATGAAAACCTTTGCGGGGTATTCCGCAAAGGTTTTGTGACAGCTTATTTTTCGTCAATTTCAAATTCGATGATTTCACCGGTCAATGCATCGATTTCGTATTCATATTCCGTGTATTCTTTCCAAAATTTCACATCGTAGATTTGTCTGCCGTCATCGAATTTTTGTGTGCAATGCAAACGGCGGGTTTGTTTTTCTGTGAGGTTGGCATGTTTTAATGCGATATCAGCCGCTTTTTGCTCGCCGATATATTGGTTTTGATTTTGTTGATTGTGCATTGCGTTGTTGCGATGTTTCACTTCTTGTTTGTTTTTAATGATTTTACCTGTGTCGGCATTGATTGTGTAATCATATTCCGTGCCGTTTTTCCAAAATTCAATTTCGTATTCGGTGATGCCGTCGTCAAAATCTTTTTCGATTTTGAGCATGGTCGCTTCATTCGGGTTTACTCCTGCGTGTTTCAGCGCAATTTCTTTTGCTTGGTCCGGGCTGATTTCCGCCAATGCTGTTGAAGTTCCCATGACAAGTAACGCAGCCGCAAATGATAATGAAGTGATGATTGTTGATTTTTTCATAATTTTCTCCTTACCTGTTCCGTTATGTGTATGTGATTTTCCGTGTGGGAGGAACAGTTATTTTTTTAGACAACTCATTGTCCATGACTAGACAATATGAAAGAAAGATTAAAAGAAGATTAAAAAATGAATTTTTTTTTATATATTTTGGGGAAGCGTGAATCGGGCTATGGTTCCTTTGCCCAAAGCGGAAGAAATGCTTATTTTTCCTTGATGGGCTTCAATAATCCATTTTACTAAAGGCAGACCTAAACCGAAACCGATATATTCTTTTTTATTGCGTGCTTTATCCGCCTGATAAAAACGTTCCCAAATCTTGGGCAGATCTTGCTCTGAAATGCCGATTCCCGTATCTGAAATTTTGGCATGGATGAAGTTCTTGCCTTGGCTGAGCGAAAAATTGATTTTTCCGTGCTTTTTGTTGTAGCGTATGGCATTGGAGAAAAGATTGATTAAAGCGCTTGTCAAAAGCGCGGGGTCGCCATGGAAAAAGATTGAATTTTCAACGGAATAGGAAAAATCAAGACCTTTTTCCTTTGCAATTTCCTGCTGCTGTTCCGCAATAATTTCAAAAAGTTCGCTGATATTTATTTTTTCACGTTCCAGTATGTCGGCATTTTGCTCCGCTTTGCTGAGCAAAAGCAATTGGCTTGTGAGCTGTGAAATTTTTTTGGCGTTCCATAAAATGGTGCCGAGCGCTTTTTGATTTTCTTTGTTTTGTTCAGTTTCAAGCGCAAGTTCGCATTGGGCGATAATTACGCTGACAGGTGTGCGGATTTCATGGGAGGCGTTGGAAGTGAATTGTTTTTCTTTGATAAAAGCTTGTTCTGTCGCTTCAAATAATGTGTCAAAGGTTTGGGCGAGAGCATGGATCTCATCATGGGATTTACCGGGCAGACCTATGCGCAGGGAAAAATTTTTCTTGTTTTGGATTTCCTGCGCAGTGGCAATGATGTGTTCAATGGGTTTAAAAGATTTGTCAATGAATACACGGGCTAAAACAATGGTCAAAAGCGCGATCAAAGGCAAAAAAGCAAGAATGGTGAAAAAAAGTATGCTGAATGTTTGCCTTGCGGAAGCGATGGAGATTACGCCCCGGACAAAAAGTTTCTTTCCCTGCACTTCTTTCTGGATATCATAAACATAAAAATGTTCAGTTTTTTTGAGTGTGTTTATTGTGAAATCCGTATAGAAAGGAAAATTTTCCGGTATTTCGCCATAAATGAATTCTTTTTCTTCATCATACAGCGAAGTGTAGATATTGTCCTGTAAAAAATAAATCGGATTGAATACAAATATGTTGTTGCGAAAACGTATCTTTTGGGCGTTTTCTTCAATGGCTGCGATAAGCTGGTTTTTTATCGCGGTTTCTTTTTGTCCTTTTCCCGCGATGAGAAGCAGCGTCAAAAACATGAAAACAAGCGAAAAAATGCTGATACTGATAAGAATGGTCAGCTTGCTTTTTATGCCCATGGAAAAAATCTCATTCTTCACGGATGACATATCCTTGTCCGCGTATGGTATGGATAAGTTTTATTTCATGTCCTTCGTCGATTTTTTTCCGCAGGTAACGGATATAAACATCGATGATATTGGAGCTTCCGTCGTAATCGTAATTCCAGATATGCTGATTCAGCGTGTCACGGGATAAAACCTGCCCTTTGTGCAGCAGCATATAGAAAAGAAGCGTATATTCTTTTGAGGATAAGGAAACGGGCGAATTTTTGCGTGTGACTGTTTTGGTCTTGTCGTCAAGAACAAGGTCCGCGATTTGATAAATATGTTGGGCTTGCTTTGAATTTCTGCGGATGAGAACCCGGATACGGGCGGATAATTCTTCAAAAGCGAAGGGTTTCGCCATGTAATCGTCTGCGCCTAAGTCAAGTCCTTTGACCTTGTCGTCAATGCTGTCTTTTGCGGTGAGAAGCAAAACAGGCGTCAAATTGTTTTTTTTGCGAAGTGCGGAGAGGATTTCCAAACCGTCCATATGGGGAAGCATGATATCCAGAATGATTAAATCATATTCGGCACCATCGATATAGGGAAGAGCCTCATTGCCTAAATGGCAGGAATCAACAGAATAATGGTCTTTTTTTAGTTTTTCGCAGATAAGCCTGTTTAAGGAAATGTCATCTTCAACAACTAAAATTCTCATGATAAGCAGTCTTATTCATGGACAGGGCTGAACAAATCGTTCTCATCAAGTTCATCCAAAACAGTATAGGAACAAACATGGATTTTGGTGCAGCTTTCTTCGCTGCATTCTTGAAGCATACATTTTGCGCTGACGAAATTGCTCACCATGTCAACAAAATCTATTCCCGCCCCTTTTGAGAGAATGGGATATTCCACTTCCTCGCCA
>DONZ01000171.1 GCA_003512875.1 Desulfovibrio sp.
AACGCTGCACCATAAAAAGGGGCTCGCCTTTTCCGCCCGCCGCATCACCGTTTCCACATGCGGCATACAAAAAGGCTTGCGGGAACTGGGCGAGAGCAACCTCGCCTATTTGGCGGTATCCCTGCACGCTCCCACGCAGGAAAAACGCGCCATGCTCATGCCCAAAGCCTCCAAGTGGCATTTGGAAGATCTGCTTTCCGCTCTTGAAAAATACACCTTGCACGCAAGGGAACGCATGACGTTGGAATATCTTGTCATCGGCGGCGTCAACGACACCGCGGAAGACGCGGGGGAACTTGTCAAAATCTGTTCGCGCCTCAAAGCGAAACTCAATCTCATCCCTTACAATGACACGCCAAACTCCCCTTATAAGGCTCCCAGCCCTGAAAATCTTCTGCAATTTGAAAAAAAACTTTGGGCAAAAAACATTACCGCCATTATCCGCAAAAGCAAAGGACAAGACATTGAAGCCGCATGCGGACAACTGCGCGCCGAATATGAAATTGCCAAAAATAAAGGATAGTTATGAACACACGTGCTGATTTTGCAAAAAACAAGAACGCGCAGGGCGTCAACTGCGCGCAGGCTATCGCCCTCGCTTATCAGGATTTGGTCTCTGTCGAACCGAAATATCTTTATCAAATGGCGGAAGGTTTCGGCGGCGGCATGGGACAAATGCAGCAAACGTGCGGGCTCTTGACCGGGCTTTATCTTATTGTCGGGCTTCTTTTCAGCGACGGCGACATGGAAAAAGGGCAAACGAAATCCGTTACGTATGAAAAAGTGCGCTCCCTGCACCACGCCTTCAAACAGGAATTCGGCGCTGTCGACTGCCTTGAACTTCTGCACGGTGAAAAACCCGGCTTAAAAAAATGCCATGACAAATTTCCCCGCGCCTGCAAAATCTTCGAGGCGTTTCTCGCCCAAAACAACATGGAATTTCCCGAAAATCCAAGTTTTCTTCTCGATAAACGGAACTGACCATGCTTGCCGTTTTATGGGACGCTTCACCGCTTTGGGGACATCTGGCGCTCAACACCGTCATTCAGACGGGCTTGCCTTATGAAATTGTCACGGCTAAGGAATGCCAAGAAAATATTTTAAAGGAAAAAGCCTTTAACGTTCTTATCGTCCCCGGAGGAGCAGGAAAACAAAAAGCGAATCTGCTCGGGCAAAAAGGCATGGACGCTGTCCGAAACTTCGTTGCGGAAGGCGGCGCGTATCTCGGTTTCTGCGGCGGCGCCGGACTCGCCCTTGAGGACGGCTTAGCCCTTTGCCCATGGGGACGGGACTTTTACGAAGGCAGGATCGAACACAGGATTTCCGGGCACATTTACTGCGATATTTTTGCCGACAACCTTATTCCGCAAGACATGAAAAAAGCGAGCCTGCCCGTATGGTGGCCGGGACGTTTTCAAGAACCAGGCAAAGAAGAAATCGCCCGAACTCCCTCAAAAGGCGAAGTCCGGGTACTCGCCCGCTACCGTGAAATGGGAGAAGATTTTTACAGCCATGACCTGCCTGTTTGCTCATTGCCGCAAAATACCCTTGAAGATTGGGAAAATGTTTACGGCGTGCGCTTAAAACCCAAACTTTTGGACGGACAGCCCGCAATTATTGCAGGCAGCTATGGCAAAGGACAATATATTTTAAGTTACAGCCATTTGGAAACGGCGGATTCCAAAGACGCAAACCAAATTCTCGCCCACATGCTCAAATCCCTTCTGACGGGAACGGACGCGGGCAAGCTCACAGCCACCGGAACAGCCTTTGAAGTCAGAGGCGGGGGACTGTGCAAAAACATTTTGAATACCGATGAGTTCTCGCCCCGGTGGATACAAACGGATTTTCAAACCACATGGCCGCTTTTGCGGGAACTTGACGGTCAACTGCAAAAAGTCTTTCAGCTCGGCGAAAATCTGCACCTCCTGTTTCGGCGCAATGATTGGCTTTATG
This sequence comes from Desulfovibrio sp., assembly GCA_003512875.1. Lineage (GTDB taxonomy): Bacteria > Desulfobacterota > Desulfovibrionia > Desulfovibrionales > Desulfovibrionaceae > Taurinivorans > Taurinivorans muris. The sequence goes on from DONZ01000171.1 coordinate 1,957, forward strand.
GCTGGGACACCAATGTGCACGGCTCGCAGCTCAACGCCCTGCGCATCGCGCTCGCCCGCTCACTTGTCCTGCCTCCCACCGAAAAACGCGAGGAATACATCATAAAGCAAGGGCTGACCTTTGCCGAAAACATGCTCCTTTTCATCCATGGCACGGAAAATTGGTTTTTGGCAAGAAAACTCTGCAACAGCCTTGCGGAGAACGAGCGAATTTCCCCCGAACTTATGGAATCACAGCGCAAAGAGCTTTTCGGAATGCTCATGTACGGCGGAGGACGCTGCGGAGAGCTCATAGCATGGCTTGACACCTTTCTTTTACTCGGAAAACAAGAAAAATAAGGATATGGATATGCGTATCGTCTACATGGGAACACCTTTTTTCGCGGCGGAAATTTTAAAACGCCTGCATGCTGAAAACAAAGATGAAATCATTGCCGTGTATACCCAGCCCGACAAACTCGGAGGCAGGGGAAAAAACAAACTTATCGAGCCTGAGACGAAAATTCTCGCCAAAGAGCTGGGTATTCCCGTTTACCAGCCTGAAAAATTCAGAAATAATCCTGAAGCCGCCGCCAAGCTCAAAGCCTTGAAGCCGGATATTTTGGTCGTCGCCGCCTACGGCATGCTTTTGCCGCAGGAAGTTTTGGATATTCCCCAATTCGGAGCGTACAATGTCCACGCTTCCTTGCTTCCAAAATACCGCGGGGCCGCCCCGGTACAGCGCTGCCTCTTAAATGGCGATACGCTGACCGGAGTGACCATTATGCGCATGGAAGCAGGGCTTGATACCGGTCCGGCTCTTTTGCAGCAAGCCATTTCCATTGACGATACGGAAGAAAATCATCATAATTCCGGCACCCTGCTTATGGATATGGCCCGTTCCGGAGCGACGCTTCTGCTTGAAGCCCTGGACCTTATCCGAAACGGCGACATAACGCTGATCCGACAAAACGGGGAACTCGCCACCCAC
>DONZ01000026.1 GCA_003512875.1 Desulfovibrio sp.
ACGTCTGCGGCAGTGAAACCGTCAAAATCGACGCCCGCCGTTTCCCCAAGCACGCGCTCAAGCATGCTGTGGTCCTCAAGCTTTTCCATATTGGGCAAATATTTAAAACTCATTTTCAGCCCCTATTCATCCAAAAATCCTGTCAAAGGCGAGGAGGCATCCGCTTTGTCCCTTATTCTGCCAAGCCCTGCCAAAAACGCCGTTCTGCCCGCCTCGATACCCTGCCTGAACGCGCGTGCCATAGCCGGAACATCGCCGGCCGTCGCAATAGCCGTATTCGCCATAATGGCGGTCACGCCCATTTCCATTGCTTCGCAGGCTTGGGATGGTCTGCCGATACCAGCGTCGACAATAACGGGCAAATCGATTTCATCAACCAAAATCTGAATAAATTCCTTTGTCACCAAGCCCTTATTCGTACCAATGGGGGCGCCCAAAGGCATGATTGCGGCGGCGCCGGCATTTGCCATGTCACGGGCGGCATTTAAATCCGGATACATATACGGCAAGACCACGAAATTCTCTTTTGCCATGAGTTCTGTCGCTTTTGCCGTTTGATAGTTATCCGGCAACAAATATTTGCTTTCATGGATGACTTCGACCTTGATAAAATCGCCGCAGCCGCATTCGCGCGCCAAACGGGCTATGCGAAGAGCCTCTTCCGCATTTCTCGCCCCTGACGTATTAGGCAGAATGGTCACACCTTTCGGAATATAATCCAAAATATTCGCTATGCCGCCGATATTGGCGCGGCGCAAAGCCAAGGTGATGATTTGCGCACCGGCTTCCTGCACCGCCGCATTGATGATGTCCAAAGAAAATTTCCCCGAACCTAAAATAAAACGTGAACTGAACGTATGATTGCCTAATTTGAACGTATCCTGCATTTTCCACCTCAAAGAGATTTTTCATTTAATATCAGCCGCATGATCTGCGTCGCCTGCATTGCCGCGCAAAGCGCCACACGGGGCGCAAAAAGGCAGGAATCCGCAACATCGCTGACACCGTCGCCGCAAACATAATAACGGTCCATGGCTTTTCGCACTTTCATCAAATTTGCGCTTTTCGTATCCGCCATGCCATTGCCGCCCACTATGTACACTGCCGGCAGCCGGCATAAGACATTCTCAACAAGCATGACCTTTTCTTCCGCCCTGTCAAAAGCTTCACAAACAATGGAACACTGCCCGAACAAATCTTTTATATTTTCCGGAACAACTTTTTCCTGACGGCAGCGATATGCCGCAAAAGGATTGAAGCGCATAAGCTGTTCATGCAAAGCCTGTGTCTTGGGTTTGCCGATATCCGCCAAATCATAATGCTGACGGTGGATATTGGTTTCGTCAACGCAATCGAAATCAACAAGCGTCAATGTTCCGACCCCCAAACGGGCAAGCATGACCGCCACATGCGAACCGAGCCCCCCAAGCCCCGCAATTCCCACATGGGCGTTTGCGAACAACGCTTGTTTCTCCTTACCGTGCCTTTTTTCCTGCACGAAACAATACTGCTTCTTATCCATAAATCTTTCCGCAAAACCTTTCCGAATACGCTTCGGCTTAGCCTCCGCCCACGAACGCCACTATCTCAAGGCAATCCTCATCACCGAGCATGGTTCGGGCAAAATCAGCCCTCGGAACGATATGACCGTTTCTTTCAACGGCGACATGCGCGGTGACATACTTTTCTCGTTCCAAATACTCTTGCAGGGAAAGAGGCTTTGCCAACCGAACGAATTTGCCATTAACCTTCATAAAAAACCTTGAATAAAATAAAGTTGGGTAAAATAACTGTTGATCTCTTATGAATATTTTTTTTAATTTTGTCAACACAGGTATAATGATTATATGAATGTATTTTTTATAAAATATGAATACTATGAATATAGTATAAAATAAATATATATTTTTTTATGCTGTTATTTATTTATAATTGATTTATTATATGATATTTTCATATAAATATTTTTTTTATAATAAATTTTTATTTACTATTTTACAATATAAAACATATTTTATTTCAAATTTTCATTTTAAAACAATAAAAAAAGCAAGCACTGTTTTTTTATGCCTGCTTCTCTTTATCATTCTTTATAATCACTTTTATTTTTAATTTTTAAAATGTTCTTTTAAGGTTTATAAAACTTTTTATACTCTCATAAAAGAATTTAACCGTGAATTTTATCCATTTTTTTATTCAATCCGTCCATTACTGCATTGACAATCAATCCCAATCTTCCCTTTTGCCCCTTAAAATTTCTTGAAACAAATAAAAGCGGAATATAAACCATTCCTAAAAAATATGCCAAGATACTTTGCTTTCTCAGCAAATAAAAACGATTTCGCATATATAAATAATCAACGTCAGCCGTCAGTTCCGGTTCTTCCGTCAAATTCAAAAGAGGAGTCAATTGCTCCGCATTGGGCGCATGATGGTATACCCTCGCTCCCGGGGCCCAATTCAATGAAAAACCGGCTTTTTTCGCTCTTAATCCATATTCGACGTCTTCATAAAACATATAAAAACGTTCTTCATACAGCCCTATGGCATTGATCAGCTCCCTTGTTATCAAACACGACGCGCCATTGACATAATCCAATTTCTGCATAACTTCCGCATGCTCGGAATGGGAATATTTATCATAACCGCAATCCAGATTTTTTGCCTTTCCCGCCCATTTCCGCCAATATCCGCCTCCGGCGCATTCTTGCAAATCGCTTTCTTTGTAAATAAGCGTTGTTCCGACCAAACCGATTTTATCGTTCTTTTCATTTTGCGCATGCTCAAGCAAAGCGGAAAGCGTGTAAGACTGCGGCTCCGTATCATGGTGCATAACCCAAAACGCCTGACATTCCATATCATAAAGCAAAAAACGCAGGGCTTCATTAAATCCGCCGCCGACACCTTTGTTTTCTTCCAAACGCAGAAATACGAGCTTTGCTCTGGACGTATCCGTCGCATACACTTCAACGGGTTCATCAAGATTTTGTTCCTTTGCGATTTGTATCCATTCATCCAAAATGACATCCGCATATTCGTTTCCGGAACCGTTGTCGCACAAAACAATGCGGTAAGGCAATTCAACCTGCTTATGCACGGCTTTTAAACAAGCGACCGTTTTTTCAATATCCTTATGGGTTAAAATAATGGCACCGATATTTTGTATATTCATTGCTGTATTCTCCAATTTTTTAAAAATATAAACAAGAACGGCAAAAAAATACAGCTTTTTAATCACCCATAAAAGACTAGCTTTTTAAATGAAAGTATGCTACTAACTTCCAAACTTATATTTTTTTATTAACATTTTAAACAGGCTTTGCCATAAGTGAAACTATGAATTGGGATTGGGATAAATTACAAGAAAAAAGAAAACAGCAAAATACTTGGGATTTTGGAAAAAAAATAAACAATACTCCGGAACCTGAAGAAGATTTCGGTTTTGATGCTGAAACGGAAAAGAAAAATTTTGAAGAATTTTTCAAAAAAAATAAGCCGAATAACAACGACAATGGAAATAACGGCGATAACGGCAACAACAACGGCAATAATCACAGCCGCAAACAGCCGAACGAGTTTTTAAAAAAAGCCCAGCTGCCCGGAATAAAATGGGTTTTCATTCTGTTTGTCCTTGTTTGGCTCGCTTCCGGCATTTTTATCGTGAAACCTGATGAAGCAGGTGTTATTTTGCGTTTCGGCGCCTATACGAGAACGGAATCCGCAGGACTTCATTACCACCTGCCCTATCCTATCGAAACCGTTATCCTTCCGAATGTTTCCCGTGTCCGCCAAGCGGAAGTAGGCTTCCGTTCCGCTCAAAACGCGGATATTTTCCAACAGGGAAGAACGCAGGCAATCGATGATGAAGGCTCAATGCTCACAGGTGACGAAAACATCGTGAACATTCAATTCAATATCCAATACAATATCAAACCTGACGGAGCGTTTGATTATCTCTTCAATGTCACCCAACCTGACGCTGTTGTAAAAAAAGCGGCTGAAGCCGCCATGCGCGAAGTTATCGGGCGGACGACCCTGGACTCAGCACTTACCGGCGGACGTGTTGAAATTCAAAACAATGTCACGGAACTTTTGCAAAGTATCTTAGACCGTTATCAAGTAGGCGTACAGGTTGTCGCCGTTCAGATGCAGGACGTGCAGCCTCCGAAAGACGTGCAGGAAGCATTTAAAGATGTCGCAAGCGCAAGGGAAGACAAACAGCGCCTCATCAATATCGCAGAAGCTTACAGGCAGGATATTTTGCCGAAAGCACAAGGTACGGCGGCTGAAATTGTCAATAAGGCGGAAGCTTACAAGCAAACCCGCATCGCCCATGCGGAGGGGGAAACAGCACGTTTTCTTGCCGTTCTTGCCGAATATGAAAAAGCGCAGGACATCACGAAAAAACGTTTGCTCTATGAAAGTTTGGAAAAAATGCTCAGCAATCCGGAAATGGAAAAAATGGTTTTGCCCAATGAAGGAACAAACCAAATCATGCCTCTCATTCCTATGGGAAACGGCGCTCCTTCCAGCTTGGAAAAAGCTTTGCCAAATTCCCTTGAAGAAGACCTCCTTTCCGGCAACATTTCCCAAAATTCCTCGCAGCAAACTGCAAATTCCGCCCGCCCTAACGCAAGAGGTACACGTTAATGAATAACAAACTCCCCAGTTTCATAATATTACTCGTTATTATTTTAGGTATCGGCTCACAAACCCTTTTTATCGTGCACCAAACGGAGCAAGCCATAATTTTGCAGCTCGGCGAACCGAAAGACCGTATTTATAAAGCCGGTTTGCACTTTAAAGTACCTTTTATCGACAGCGTGGTGCGCTTTGACGCACGTATTTTGGACTACGACGCAAGACCTGCCGAAGCGCTGACCAGCGATTTGAAAACCATTGTGCTTGATAACTACGCCCGCTGGCATATCATCAATCCTTTACAGTTTTACCGTACCGTACGCACGATTCCAAACGCCCAGACACGCCTCGACGCTGTTGTTTATTCACAAATGCGCGCCCATGTCGGACGCTGCACGCTCACGGAAGTTGTTTCAAGCGAACGGACCAATATTATGGATTCCGTTACAAAGCAGGCATCCAAGCAAATGAGGGAATTTGGCATTGAAGTTGTTGATGCGCGGATTAAACGCACGGACTTGCCCCCTGAAAACCAAAGGGCTATCTACGACAGGATGAGAGCGGAACGTGAACGCCAAGCCCGCCAATACCGTTCCGAAGGAACGGAAGAAGCGACGAAAGTCCGCTCAAAAGCGGATAAGGAACGTGCGCTTATTTTGGCTGAAGCAAAGAAAAAAGCGCAAATCATCCAAGGTGAAGGCGATGCCGAAGCCGCAAAAATTTTTGCAAACGCCTATACAAAATCCCCGGACTTTTTTGAATTTCAGCGCAGTCTTGAAGCTATGAAGCTTTCCTTTGAAAACAATACCAAAATGATTGTTACGACAGACAATCCGCTTTTCAAGCATATCAAGTAAAACTATGGAGAACCTATGGGAACTTTTAATGAAATATATAAACGTATTTTATTCGTAGCCAACTGCCAGACGCAAATAGATTTGGCGGGCATTCTGGAAATCAGCCAATCAAGCATTTCCGATGCCAAAAGAAGGCAATCCGTCCCCTCCGACTGGCTTATAAAACTCTATGACAAGTTCGGCGTAAACCCTGACTGGCTGAGAGAAAAGAAAGAACCGATGTACTTACGCGGCATTGCCACCATTGACGAAGAAAATTCCCATTTTGTTCTGGAAGACGTTTCGCGCGGCTTCATGGCAAAAGTTTATGACACGTTTTGCGAAAAAACACCGGACGGCTATACTTTTAAAACCCTTGATGAAGTCGTTCTGCCGAAAAACCTGCAAAAATGCACGAGCCACGTTTTCAATCATAACGGAAACGGCATGGACCCAAGCATCCCCCGCCTTGCGCTTGTCGGAATTTCCGCCAAAAAGAACGAAGAGACAATGCCCGTCATTTCCGGAGAACTTTATGCGCTCCACTTACCGCAGGAAGGCATAATTTTCAGAAGAATTTTCCAAAACATCGCCGACAACACCTACACCCTTTGCTTCGAACATCCCGAACTTCCCAAAAACATCATCAGTTTTGAAAGCCTGCAGGAAAAGCTTCTGGGCAAAGTCACATGGGTGCTGCATAAATTTTAATCCGGCAATTAATCTTATGAAACGCATATCTTGGATAATACCGTTTTGTTTTCTCATATTTTTTTCCTTTCTTTGCGCAGACGCAAAAGAAAACGGGCAAAACACCGCAGAACCGCAAAAACAAAACACGGAGCATGACAAAACTTGGGACAACCTGCATGCCCGCCTTGTCCGTGACGGTTTTTCCGAAAAGGATTTGGAACAATATTTCTTGCAGCTTCAAAACGCTTTTTCCCAAAAACCTATGGGAAACAAAGTGAAAGAATTGTATCAAGCCAATTTTGCCCCCAAAAAAACAAGCAAAAAAAAGCCGGGTAAACAAAAGCCCAAAACAAATGCATTAGGCGTACCCTATCCGTGGTATGACGGATATGTGACAAAGGAAAACGCCCTTAAATGCAAAAATTTTCTTGATGAAAACGAAGAATATTTTATTTTGGCGGAAAAAAAATACGCTGTTCCGAAAGAAATCATTTCCGCTTTGATTTATGTTGAAACATGGCATGGAAAATTTTTAGGAAAATTCACACCTCTTTCCATGCTTGCAAGCATGAGCATTTCAACGGAATTATCCATGCTTCCCAACTATACCAAAAATCTTTCGCTTACCGCCAAGCAAGAAAAATTCCTGCACGAAAAAATCAACGCAAGGGCAGACTGGGCGTATGAAGAACTCAAGGCGCTGCTGCGCTATTCAATTCAAAACGATATGGATATCAGCAAGATTCCGTCTTCCATTTACGGCGCTATCGGATATGGACAGTTCATGCCGAGCAATATCAAACGCTTCGGCGTTGATGCTGACAATGACGGTAAAATAAATCTTTTCGAACCTGCCGATGCGATTTTGAGTGTTGCGAATTTTTTACATAAGCAAGGTTGGAAACAAAAAAACATAGCCTTTAAGAACCAAGTAAAAATATTGAAACGCTATAATTATTCAACCGCCTATGCCCATACGATTTTGGCTTTGGCGAAACTCAGCAGGCAAACAGCCGCTCCGCAGGCAGAAACTGTCAATATTGCCCAAAAAACACCCAAGGAGAAAAACAATGTCAGAAACTGACGTATTGAAATCCATCGGTTCACAAAACTTTATTCTCCCCTGTCCCATTGTTTTGGTCGGTTCTTATCATGACTCCTCTGGCGGCGATAAAATTCCCAATATCATGACCGCCGCATGGAGCTGCCCTTGTTCGGCTCAGCCTCCAGCCCTTGCGGTCGCCGTACGCGGAAGCAGACAGACCCATAAGGATATTCTCAAACATAAAGCGTTCACCCTCAGCATTCCGGATACGAAAATTCTTCCCGAAGTCGATTATTGCGGTATTTTTTCCGTCACCCAAGAAAACAAATTCGAAAGGACGAAACTTACCCCTGTCACTGCCGAACATGTTGACGCACCCTATGTGCAGGAATGCCCCGTTGTGATTGAACTCACCCTGATAAAAACCTGCGATGTGGGCACGCATACCCTTTTTATCGGGGAAATCATGGACGTAAAAATCCGAGAATCCGCTCTCAATGCGGAAGGACTGCCCGATCCCGAAAAATTGGACGTTCTTGCTTATGTGCCCATGCTCCGCGAATACCGGGGACTTGGAGAATTTAAAGCAAAAGCTTTCGGCATCGGCAAAACCATTGTCGCCAGCAACGTATCAAATTAAAAAATAATCATTCAAAATGAGGAATGAACGAATACGTGATGGCGAATAATCTGTCAAGAATTTGCTCGCGTTCTTCATCAGTAGCGGTTTTGCATATTTCCACAAGCATTTGCGTTCCGTAACACGGGGCTTGCGTGGACCACAAATCAGCACCTTCAATCAAATGATAACGGGCTTTTTCTTCGCCTAATTGCTTATACAAATCCTGCGGCTGAAATTCCGGCGTATTGAAATAATCTTTTTCAAGACCGACAATGCAAAATTTCAAATCCGTATCTTGTATTTGTTTCAAATCAAAAAACATGGTTAAAGCAGGTGAAACAAAAATAAACCGCTTGAACCTCGTATCAACATAGGTATACTGGGTAGGCAGAGGCGGCAGATACGGAATCAGAAAAGGCGGTTCATAAATATACGCTGACAAGTTGGGATTATTCCGTTTCGACCATTTCACCTGAAAATCCAAAACAGTATGCACTTCCTGCAAAATTTCGTTTTTGGAATCAAGGGCATTATAAAAAAACAAATTTTCCAAGTTTTGTATTTCGACAGAACGCTGCAAACCCAAAGCGAAATTTTGCACTTGCGCTTTTATCGGATACTGGCAAAAAAGATTTTTTTTCAGCCTTGTCACGTCAAATGTCCACAGCGAATTGTAATCAGACTCTATGCTTTCAAAATCATCGCAATACGTCAGCCAACGATTTGCGGAAAGTTCTCCTCCCGCGAGCAAAAGCCCTGCCGTTCCTCCGCTGCCAAAGCCCATAAAGGTAATTTTGCCGCTGTCAATGAAACGTGAAAACGTTTTATCCATCAATAACAAGTCAACAGCCAAAGAACACTGCTTGGCGCGCTGATACATCGATTTTGCGGAATAAAAAATACGCATGTTATGGACATTGTCCTCGCTGTGCATGGGCACGGCGACAATATAGCCCTGCTTTACCAACAACTCCGCCAAGGTGTGGCAACTATACCGGGTCAAACCGGAAGCGTGCGAAATGACAAGCAAGGGATATTTTTTATAAGGGATAGGAACGGCGTCCAGCTGCGCTTGCAGCTCTTTTTTGGGCAATTTGTTGATTTCGGCATTTTTCCTGATTTTTTCGTGTTCCCGCAAAGAAGGTCCCGCGATTTCATCGTCGACAATACGGAACATAGGGGCGTTTTTGGCGACAAAAACATGGTATTCGTCCATAACATAGTCACGTTCTTCACTGCGGGTCGGATACCAAACCCCCACATCAAGCCGTACATTTTCCCTTGAGTTCCAAGTGGAAATGGAGCGATATCCAACATGAATCTCTTCCCTTGCCTCACAAGGAAAAACCAAACCGAAAAGAAAAAATATCACATAAAAATAATAATGCATATCCAGTCCTCAATACGATAAGCCAACCTATCAAAAACTTAATTTTTTTTCAATCGGCAAAAGAGCGGTTTCATAAATCTTTTGCTTGACTTAATAATCAAGACAGCCTATAAATACCGCTCAACCTTGCCTTTACAGAAGTAAAGGCCATAGACCGAAAGGAGAGTACTATGCGTAAAATGGAAACACTCGTGCTTTTCTCCCCGGAACTGACCGTGGAACAGCGCGAACAAGCCATTGCCACTCTTAGCGAAGTCATCGACCGTGAAGGCGGCAAACTTCTTTTAGTGGACCAATGGGGAATGAAAGATTTGGCTTACCCCGTGCGTAAGCAAATGCGCGGATTTTATGTTCGTTTTGAGTATAACGCACCTAATCAGCTTGTTGCGGAACTTGAACGTATTATCCGTATCCAAGACAATATTTTCAAATTTATTACAGTTCGCTTAAGCGATCAAGCAGAGGAGGTTGCATAATGGCTTTCCGTAAAAAATTCGCACCTCGCCGCAAATTCTGCCGTTTCTGTGCCGACAAGGATCTTCCTCTTGATTACAAACGTCCGGATATTTTGCGTGACTTCATTACTGAACGCGGTAAAATTGTTGCCCGCCGCATTACCGGCACTTGCGCAAAACACCAGCGCCAGCTTACAACAGAAATCAAACGTGCCCGTCAAATGGCGCTTCTTTTCTACACCACTGCTCACTCCAGTGATGTTAAAAAGAAAACCAACATATAAGGTAGGAGAGTAGATTATGAAACTTATTCTTCGTGCCGACATTGAAAATTTAGGTCATTTGGGCGACATTGTCGAAGTAAAACCGGGATACGGACGCAACTATCTTATCCCTCAAGATTTGGCGATGCTCGCAACTCCTGCGAACCTCCGCGCATTTGAACTTGAAAGAAAAAAACTTCAAGCCCGTATGGATGAAATCCGTGCTGCAGCCAGCGTTCTTGCTGAAAAACTTCAAGATTTCGTTCTTACCATTGAAATGCGTGTGGGTGAAAACGATAAGCTTTACGGTTCAGTCACAACTTCCATGATTGGCGAACTTTTGAACGAACAAGGCATTGAAATAGACCGTCACCACATTCTGCTTGACGGCGCTATCCGCACTCTCGGTGAACACGTTGTCCGTGCAAGACTGCATACCGACATTATTCCGACTTTCACCGTGAAAGTTGTTTCTGAAGACAAATCCCACTTGGGTGAAGAAGCAGCAGCTGAATAAGCTTGCCGAAATTCTTTTGAAAGGTCCACTGTTTAAAGTGGACTTTTTTTATACCCGTTTTTTTACAACAATTCAACCATAGTTAAAATATGACACATTCTGACCCCATGGACACAAAAAAGATATTTAATATTGTTGCCGCTTTTATTTACGAACAAAACAGATTTTTAATCTGCCAACGCCCGAAAACAAAAGCACGCGCTTTGCTTTGGGAATTTGCAGGGGGAAAGGTCGAACAAGGCGAAAGCCATATCCAAGCTTTAAAGCGGGAATGTATGGAAGAACTCGCCATTGAAGTCGAGCCAAGCGGTTTATTCTATCAAAATTCCCATGAATACGAAGATATCATTGTCAATCTTTTCATCTATCACACAAAAATAATCAAAGGTCCGGTTCAAAAGCTCGAACACGAAGATATTCGATGGATCAGTTCCGAAGAAATCGATAACTACGCTTTTTGTCCGGCAGACAAGGAAGTTTTGGAAATCATCAAACAAAACTATTGATAAAACCGACTCAGGCGCCAATAAACATTGCTTGCTGCAAAGTGAAAAGTCCTGCTTTCAAAAAAAAGCAGCTATCCGCTTTTTGCAATATGTTGCTTTTCCCGCTGACACAATAAAAATCAGCTTTTTTTTACCATTTTTCAAGGTGTATCCGTTCCGGCTTGAAATTATCGGTGCTATTTTTCTTTTCCCCTTTATAACCGACAGGCAAAACCGCAAAAGGAACAACATCTTCGGGTAAAGACAGCAACTCCCTCAAACCGCCGACCCGTTCCGCAACCGGATATATTCCCAGCCAAACCGAACCAAGCTCCAAATCATCTTCACCTTTTATGCTTTCAACAGCTAAAAGCATGTTTTGCACACAAGCCGAACAATCTTGCACCCAAAAGCCCTTAAAAATCTCCCGTGACAGATTTGCACAAACAACAACCGCAGCATTAACCATTTTCAAACATTGAGAATAGGAATGAAATTCCGTTATTTTCCGTAACGTATTCCTGTTTCTGATCACGACAAATTCCCATGGCTGGCTGTTTCCGGAGGAAGGCGCCTGCATTCCCGCCCGAATGATTTTTTCAATAATCTCATCGGTTACAGTACGGGGTGAAAACTGCCGTATGCTTTTTCTTTTATAAATAATATCAAGCATAAAATTTTTCCTACCATATCATAAAAAATAATTTCAGCATCAATCTGCATGGATAAGGCTTTTTTTCGCCCATTTTTGGCTTGCCCAATGGCGCCAGATGAAAACAGCCCGCAAACATTCGTCGGCAGCGAAACAAATCCACATGCCGACAAGCCCGTATCCCAAATACAAACCGAAAACATAAGCGCCGAGCGTTGCGACTCCCCACATGACGATAACCCCGACCACGAACGCAAATTCAGGATTGCCGACGGCGCTTAACATCCTGCCGCCTAAAATATTCACCGCCCTGCCCACCTCAAGCACAACATCTATCCACAAAATAGTCAAACAAAGGGCGATAATATTCGCATTATCAGTAAGCAGCGGCATGACCCGCCCCCCGGCTAAAGCCAAGCAGAACGACAATGCGACAGACACGGAAACAGCTATTTTCAAGCTGAAGCTTCCAAGCTTCAAAGCCGCATCTTTACGTTTCCTGCCCGCCAACTGCCCTACGATAATGGCGGACGCCTGCCCTAACGATAGAGAGAATAAAAAAATAAAGGTAATGATGTTGACAAGATAGGTCCGCGCCGCCAACGCTTCCGTACCCAGTTTATTCACAAGATACACGATAACGGTTTGGGAAAGACTGTAAGAAAACATTTCCCCGGCTCCCGGCAGACCGATTTTCATAATTTTGCGTAATTTATCCATGGGAAACGGAAACATGTTCCTGAAAATGGAATCACGGACCTTCTGCCGTTTAATCGCGTAAAAAAGCAAACTGCACGCGACAACGCGGCTAAAAACAGTTGAAATGGCAGCCCCCTGCACCCCGAGTTCCGGAAAACCGAATTTCCCGAAAATCAACACATAGTTGCCAAAAATATTTAAAATATTTGCAACAACGGAAACATACATGGGATAGCGCGCCAGGTTGCAGCTCCGCATAATGCCCGAATAGGTCATATTCATACAAACAAGAATGGAAAAACCGCCCGCAATTTCAAAATAAACGGTGGCATTGTCAACCAATTCCGCTCTGGTATCCAAAAAAACAATCAATTCCGGCGTAAAAAACGTAAAAAATATTCCGGTCACAATACCCACAAAAATATTATATGCGACAGCGGCGGAAATGGTTTTTACAAAACCGTGCTCATCTTTCGCCCCGATATATTGCGAACAAACAACAGTCACCCCCATCACGCCGATCATGAAAACCATATACACCAGCATAAGGACTTGGTTTGCAAGCCCGACAGCCGCAACAGCGGAATCTGAAACCCGGCTTAGCATGAAAACATCAACAAACCCCGCCAGCATGATAAGCAGCGTTTCAATAAAAATAGGAAAAGTAAGCGCGATTAATTGCCTTCTGATATCAAGGCGCTGAATTATAGATTCCATAAAAACCTCATTCAAATTCTTATGATAATGCAATATCAATATCTTTTCAAGGATTTATTATTTAATAATTACTTATGATACCAATATGTTACAGTTTGTTTATTCAAATTTTTATTTGTCTTTCAAAGATTTTTTCAAAATCACAAGAAAAATTTTTCTTGAAAAATAACTTGCAAAATATGCGATTATGTATTAAATAATCCTTTGCAATTTGCTTTGCGAGAGTGGCGGAATTGGTAAACGCACTAGACTTAGGATCTAGCGGAGCATTCCTTAAGAGTTCGAGTCTCTTCTCTCGTACCATTAAATTCTTTGACCGGTCGAAGGCTCCAAAGAGTGCCACCTCTTCCGGCACAATATATAAGGAGTCCCAGAATGTCCCACACCATTGAAAATGTTTCCCAAACAAAACGTAAAATTTCCGTAACAGTCGAAGCGAACGATGTTGACAAAACCATTGACAAAACCATTCGTGAATACGGAAAAAGCTTGAGCCTCAATGGTTTCCGAAAAGGCAAAGTTCCCGCTTCCGTCATTGAAAAACGCTTTTCTGACGAAGTTTACAATTACGCCACAGAAAACCTTATCAACACCAATATCAACACCATTCTTGAAAATGAAAAAATCCGTCCGATCAGCCGTGTGAACTTTGAAGACAAAGAAACACCGCAAAAGCTGGAACGCAGCAAGGAATTTTCTTTCACATGCTCTTTTGAAGTTCTTCCTGAAATCGATTTGCCGAAAGATTTTTCCGAATACAGCGTAAAAGTCGAATCAGACGAAGTGAGCGCGGAAGAAATCGAAAACTTCACAACCCAAGTCCGCCGCAGCATGGCGACGCTTGAAGACATGAACGAAGACAGATACCCGATGGACGGCGATGTGCTTTTGGTCGACGTTGAAGGAACATACGAAGGAAATCCCGTTGCCGGCATGGGCGCTCAAAATTTTCTCATGCAGCTTTCCGACAACAAAGATACCACCAATAAGGAAATCGACAAACTCGTCCGCACAGCCAAAGCCGGTGAAGAAGTCAGCGGTACCATGGTTTGCCCCGATGATTATGCGGACGCAAGCATGCGCGGCAAAACCATCGACATAAAAATCAAACTT